>JAVJQK010000136.1 GCA_040218145.1 Sandaracinaceae bacterium
CGTGAAGCTCACGACGCTGACGCCCAAGCAGGCCGAGGGCCTGGGCGTGCCGGCCGAGGGGCCGTTCAAGCCCGAGCTCTACCGGTATTGAGTTTGTTGGGGAGGGGCTTTTCAAGCCCCTCCCCCCCGTTGCGCCGGGGCCCCCCCTCCCGAGTCGGGCGACTTCGCTTCGCTCGTCGCCCGGGTCCCGCGCTCCGCGCGTGAGCCACGCGGCTCGCGCTTTCGCTTCGCGAAAGCTGGCCGCCCGCTGCCGCGGGGGACTTGCTTGGGAGGGCGACTTCGCTTCGCTCGTCGCGGGTGCGACTGCGCTTCGCTCGTCGCGGGTGCGACTTCGCTGCGCTCGCCGCGGGTGCGACGTCGCTGCGCTCGTCGCAGGTGCGACCTCGCATCGCTCGTCGCGGGTGCGACGTCGCTTCGCTCGTCGCGGGGGCGACCTCGCTTCGCTCGTCGCGGGTGCGACGACGCTGCGCTGGTCGCGGGTGCGACGTCGCTTCGCTCGTCGCGGGGACGACCTCGCTTCGCTCGTCGCGGGGACGACTTTGCTTCGCTCGTCGCGGGGACGACCTCGCTTCGCTCGTCGCGTGCGAGGTCGCTTCGCTGGTCGCGTGCGAGGTCGCTTCGCTCGTTGCGTGCGAGGTCGCTTCGCTGGTCGCGTGCGAGGTCGCTTCGCTGGTCGCGTGCGACCTCGCTGCGCTCGTCACGGTGCGATCTCGGTTCACCGTCACGGTGCGATCTCGCTGACTCGTGGTGCGACCTCGCTGACTCGTGGTGCAGCTCGTTCGCTTGGACGGCAGCGGGGTGGGGCGCTCAGAGGCGGAACGGGTACAGGACGGAGACGCTTTGCTGGGAGAAGGCGGGCACCCTCACGGCGCGGGCTTCTCGGGCGACGCAGGAGCGGACGTCGGGCGGGACGTGGGCGTCCTGGACCTGGGCGTGCTGCACGGTGCCGTCGGCGCGGAGCACGACCCGGGTGGGGACGAGGGCCCCCGTGAGGGTGTCGTCCGCGCAGGCTTCGATGCGCGAGTGAATGGCCGCGAAGGCGGCGCGCACGGTGGCGCGGCTCGGGGTGCGCGGGAGATCTGCGCTCGTCGTGCTGCTCGGAGTGCGCGCGGGCGCAGGCGGACGGGCCCGGGGCGTGGTCGCTGCGGTCGGCGTCCTGGGGCGGGGAGCCAGGCGAGACCGCGGCGGCGGCGGCGCGTCGACCGCGCCAGATGCGACCGTTTCAGAGGTGCCCGCTTCAGAGGCGACGGAGGAGGGGGCGACATCCGACGCGGGGCTCGATGCGCTCGGCCCCGGAAGCGGCTCTGGCTTGGGTCCCGGCGACGGTCCCGATCCCGATCCCGATCCCGATCCCGATCCCGATCCCGACCCCGATCCCGATCCCGACGTCCTGGCTTCGACCTCGACGGGCTCGGGCGCCTCACCGAGCGCGACGTGCATGGCGAGCGCGCCGGACGCGCCGAGGGCGAGCGCGCCGAGGGCCATGGCGACCGCGGCGAGGACGTTCCGGGGACGCTGCGCGGGCACGACCGGGGCGTAGAGCCACGGGGTGGTGAGGGGCGCGAAGCTGGAGCGCGGCCTCTCGGTGGGCGCGCGCGCGACGAGCTCGGCGAGCGGAACGCTGTGACGGTCCCCGTCGGGCTCGGTCGGGGGCGGGAGGGTGAAGAGGAGCTCGCTCGACGGGCGTGCCGCGGTCGAGGCGAGGGCATGGCACGCGTCGCAGAACGCGCGCGACGCCGAAGCGTGGGGCGTCGCGGGCATACCGCAGCGTTCGCACGTCGTGTGCATCGGAGGCCTCCGAGGGGTGGGCGAGCGGGGCTCGCGAGAAGGGTGGAAGGGAGCGCATCGGGATCGACGGAGACGCCGCCGATTCGATTCACTCGCGGCGCAGCACGTCGCGCAGCGCCTCGCAGGCGAGGTCGACCTCTGCGTCGGTGGTGGCGGGTCCCACGCTGAGGCGGAGAACGCCGTCCGGGTCGGTGCCGAGGGTGCGGTGGGCCTCGGGTGCACACTGCAAGCCGCTCGACGCGATCACCCCGCGCGCGCGCAGCCCGGCCGCGAGCGTCGACGGGCTGATTCGCTCGTGCACGAGGGCCAGGGTGGGGACGCGGTCGGCGATGTCGGGGCCGAGCCGACGCGCGCCCCCGTCGAGCGCCGCTCGCTCGAGCCTCGCGACCTGGGACCGCGCGCGGGCGAGGCGGTCCGGGCGCTCGGCGAGCCAGTCGAAGCCGGCCGCGAGCCCCGCGAGGGCGGCGCGGTCGACGGATCCGGTGTCGCAGTAGCCAGGCATGGGGGCGCACGGCGCGGCGAGGTCGCAGACGGCGTGCGGGGTCTGCATCTCGACGCGGGGATGCACGTAGAGGCCGCCCACACCCCACGGCGCCTGCGGTCCCTTGTGCCCGGCGAAAGCGATTAGGTCGACGTCGAGGGCGCGCACGTCGAGGTCGAGCCAGCCGGCCACCTGCGCGGCGTCGAGGAGGGCCAGGGCGCCGGCGCCGTGCGCGAGGCGCACGAGCTCCGCGAGCGGCGCGAGAGCGCCAGTCACGTTGCCCGCAGCGGTCGTGGCCACCAGCCGGGTGGGGAGGCGCAGGGCGTGCTCGAGCGCGTCGAGATCGAGCGGCGCCTCGCCTGCCGGCGGCACGCGGACCAGCTCCACGCCGCGCTCCGCCAGCTTCAGCAAAGGGCGCATGAGCGCGTGGTGCTCGAAGCTCCCGCAGACGACGCGATCGCCGGGCTGCCATGGGAGATCGGCGATGGCCACCGCCAGGGCCGAGGTGCAGCCAGGGGTCAGGAGCAGTCGACTCGGATCGTCCACGTGGAAGGCCCGCGCCACGCGCGCGTGGTCGCGCTCGAAGTCGTCGGCCCAGGCGAGCGGGTCGGCCTCCAGCGCGCGGCGCACGGCCTCGCGCACCGGCTCGGGCTTGGGCCAGCTGGTGCCGGCGTGGTTGGCGTACACGGTCGAGAACATAGTCTGCGGGAACGGGAGAGGCACCGAGACGGCGCTCGAGTCTGAGCGAGACTGTATCCAGGGGGTGCCCGCATTGGCACTCCAGTCCCCCCGGCGTCTCCGTGTGTGATGCAAAGCGGAACTTCGTTTGCGTGGCGCGAGGAGGCGGCACCGTGGGGGCCAGTCCCGGCGCCATCCCGTGCCATGCATCACGGGTTGCATGGGTGGGGCGCGTGCTGCAGTGGGTGCGCACTGCCCTTGGGTGAACACAAAGGGGGAGAAGGACGCAGGAGAAGGATTCGCCACGACCGCCTCCGCCTCCGCGACCGCTTCCGCGACCGCTTCCGCCTCCGCGACCGCTTCCGCCTCCGCGACCGCTTCCGCCTCCGCGACCGCCTCCGCGACCGCTTCCGCGACCGCGACCGCCTCCGCGACCGCCTTCCGCGACCGCCTCCGCGACCGCCTCCGCGACCGCCTCCGCGAGCGCCTCCGCGACCGCCTCCGCGAGCGCCTCCGCGACCGCCTCCGCTTCCGCCTCCGCGACCGCTACCGCGACGGCGCCCGCTACTGCCTCCGTGTCAGCTCGCGCGTCGTGCTCTGTGCGTTCGACGCCTGTTCAGCGCGACGCCCGCCGCAAGAGGGGACCGTAGCCGCTGCCGACTCCGACCCCGACCCCCGACCCCGACCCCGACCCCGACCCCGACCCCGACCCCGACCCCGACCCCGACCCCGACCCCGCTGCCGACCCCGACCCGACCCCGACCCCGACCCCGACCCGGACCCCGACCCCGACCCCGACCCCGACCCCGACCCCGCTGTCGACCCCGCTGTCGACTCCGCCCCCGACCCGGCTCCCGACCCCGCCCCGACCTCGCTGCCGACTCCGCCCCCGACTCCGTCCCGGACCCGGACCCGAACCCGGACCCGGACCCGCTCTCCAGGGCGCAAGAGATCGGGAGAGAAGCCGGGGAGAGGGCCGCAGCCCCCTCCCGAGTTCTTCATCTCGCTCGGTAGAGCCTCCGATGCGTCATCTGAGCGACCCGGGTCAGCCCGTCGATGATGAAGTCGGCCTTTCGGCCGTCGCAGAAGCCGAATGCGCGCGCCATTCGCACCGCGGTGATCGCCTCGGCGCAAGAGCCGGCGGCGGTGCCGATCCTCTCTTTCCGGTGTCCCTTCCTGACTCCGTCCGCCTCCGAGTGATTGAGCGCGACCGACTTGGCGGCGCGGAACAGCTCGTCGGCGAGAAACTTGTCGTGCACCCGGACCTCGACCACCAGCGCGTGGACGTGCGGCAGGAGGTTCATCATGAGGTCGAGTGCGGTGCTTGCGTAGGGGATGGTCATG
>JAVJQK010000137.1 GCA_040218145.1 Sandaracinaceae bacterium
GCCGGGCTACGCGGTGGCCCTCATCTCCGTCCGTCCCCCGCCGCCCCCGATGCCCATCACGCGCGGCCCAGCCCCGCCGCGTCGGAGATGCCCATCACGTAGCCCGCCCGACGCTCCCTCGAATGCCGTGCGTGGCAACAATGGACTGCGGCCGCTGCGGCGCCGCCTGCGCGCCCGCCAACGGCACCGGCGAGTGCCAGGGCGGCGACTGCGTGCTGCTGGCCTGCGACGCGGGGACCAACGACTGCGACGGCATCGCCAGCAACGGCTGCGAGACGACGGGCGACTGTACGTGCGACGCGGCCATGTGCACGTTCATGTGCAGCGTCGCCTGCACCGCCCACTGCCCGGCCGGCTCCAGCTGCACCCTCGTCTGCACTCCGGGCCAGGCCTGCAGCATGACGGCGGACATGAACGCGCAGGTCTCGCTGCGCTGCGGCGGCACCAACTCGTCGTCGTTCTGTGGCGCGCCGACCTGCCGATACCAGTGCGACGTCGGCTGCAACTGCTCCTGAGCCTGTCGTCGACTGACGACACCTGTCGTCGACGGACAGCGACAGCCCGGCCCCCGAGGGCACCCGCGCGCGGCTCGAGCGGGCCTCGACACGCGCGGCGCGGTGTTTGCCATGGCGAGGGGCATGACGTCTCGCACCTGTCTCCCGGTCGCGTGGTTCTCGGCCGCGCTCGCCCTCTCGCTGTGCCTCGCGCCCGGAGCGTCGGCCCAGTCGCGCCTCTCCGGCGGCGGTATGGATCTGCGCCTGCTGCGCCCTCCGCTCGACAGCAAGGGCCTGCTCACGCTCAACGGCACCGACATCCTCGGGGAGAACGCGCTGAGCTTCGGGCTCGTGCTCGACGCGGGCTTCGGCATCCTCCCCTTCGAGGGCTTCGAGAATGACGGCACGGTGAGCGCGAGCGACGCCGTGCGGCGCGGGCGGCTGGTGGACGCGATGTTCACCGGCACGCTCCACGCCAACTGGGGCATCGCGAACCTGCTCGTCGTGGGCGCCCAGCTCCCGGTGAGCGTGCTGACCGGGCCGGACGTCACGGTGCCTGGCCAGTACGGCGAGGGCGGCGGCGGCGGGCTCGCCTATCAGGGCTTCGGGGGCGTCGTCCTGCACGGCAAGATCCGGCTCCTGCGCCCGGATCGGGACGCGTTCGGGCTCGCGGCGAGCGTGCAGGTGGAGCTGCCGACCGGCAGCCCGACGGAGCTCGTCGGGGACGCCACCCTCGCGCTCGTGCCCTCGCTGATCGCCGAGTGGCGCCCCGCGCGCGAGCTCCGCCTCGGCGCCGAGGTGGGCTATCGGCTCGCCATCGCGGACGGCGCGACGCTCCGGACCGGCGGACGAACGGAGCCAGGGAACCCGGGCGGTGCGGCGCAAGGCCCCGTGCTCGTCGACGGCGAGGGACGGGACCTGCGCTACGAGGACACCCTGCGGTTCGGGCTCGGGCTCGGCTGGCGCTTCACCGACGTCACCGAGCTCGCGGTCGAGCTGATCGGCTCGCAGGTGATCGACGCCTGGGGTCACCCGCACGCCCTCTCGCTCGAGGCCCTCGGCGGCCTGAAGGTCTTCGTCGAGCGCAACAGCTACCTCCTGCTCGGCGGCGGCGCGGGGCTGCCGACGGGAGGGTTCCAGGCGGCGGACATTCGCGGGCTCGTGGGCTTCGTCTTCGAGCCGTCGATGGGCGACCGGGACGGCGACGGCATGCGCGACGACGTCGACCGATGCCCCGACGAGCCCGAGGACTACGACGGCTTCGCGGACGAGGACGGCTGCCCCGAGCTGGACAACGACCGGGACGGGATCCTCGACGACGACGACGCCTGCCCGATGGTGCCCGAGGACCGCGACGGCGAAGCGGACGAGGACGGCTGCCCCGAAGGCGACGAGGGCGACCGGGACGGCGACGGCATCCTCGACGTGGACGACCGCTGCCCGGACGACCCCGAAGACATCGACGGCTTCGAGGACGAGGAGGGCTGCCCCGACCTCGACAACGACCGGGACGGCCTGCTCGACACCGACGACCTCTGCCCCGACGACCCCGAGGACCTCGACGGCTTCGAGGACCAGAACGGCTGCCCCGACGTCGACAACGACGGCGACCGCATCCTCGACGTGGACGACCGCTGCCCCGACCGGGCCGAGATCTACAACGGCACCGAGGACGAGGACGGCTGCCCCGACACCGGCATCGTCGACTGGGAGGGGGGCACGATGCGCATGTTCGAGCAGATCCTCTTCGCGTACGACAGCGCGGAGATCCTGCCCGAGAGCGAGAACCTGCTCGACGCGATCACGGCCTCGATCCAGGGCAACCCGCAGATGCGTCTGCTCGAGGTGCAGGGCCACGCCGATGACCGCGGCTCCGACGAATACAACATCGCCCTGACCCGGGATCGCGCGGCGGCCGTCGTGCAGGCGCTGGTCCTGCGCGGCGTCGATCCGCAGCGGCTGAGGAGCGCGGGCTACGGCGAGCGCTGCCCCGCGCAGGCCGGCACCTCGCAGGCCGCGCGCGACGCGAACCGCCGCGTGGAGATCAAGGTGCTGCGCACCGAGGACGGCCCCACGGGCGTGGAGGTGGCCTGCCCGGCCGGGCGCGAGCTCATCCCGCGTTAGCGAGCTGCTGAAGGCGCAGGCTGCTTCCTTGCTCGTCGCGCTCCTCGAGAACTGTGACCGCTGATTCGCGGGCAAGGGCACGGGCAAGGGGCAGGCAGGCTGAAGAACGTGAGCGTTCTTCAGCTGCCTGCTGGGCTCAGAACGTACACGTGAGGCCCACGAACGAGTCGTCTCCCGGGCCCCCGGCCGGGAGCTCGGCCAGCGGGACGCGCTCGAGCTCCACGCCCGCCGCGTCGGTGCGGACGAGCTCGCCTCCCCAGCGCGCCATCCAGAGGAGCGTCCCGTCCCGGTCGCGCCACGCCCCACGCAGGGCCTCGTTCGGCCCGGGCATGACGGTGTGCTCGAGGGTCCGGAGGCTCAGGAGCGCGCGCTCGTTCGAGTCGAGGTCCTGCATCGTCACCTCGTCGGCGCTCACCGCGAACATGCCGGTCCAGCCGAAGGGGAGCGTGAAGGGGCGGTCCTCCTCGCCGGGCACCCGGAGCACGCCGCGCCCGAGCTCGTCCACGCGGTCGATCCAGCCGAGCGCGCGGGACGACACGTTGACGGGCGTACCGCAGGGCGCGGGGCTCAGGCTGGTGCTCCCGTCGACCAGGGACACGTCATAGCGGCGGCACTCCCCGGTGCGCCCATCGCGCGCGCTCCAGACCATGGCGTCGCGGAAGAGCGCGGGGGCGTCGCTCAGCAGACCGACCGAGTCGCCGGTCACCACGCCCGCGCACGCTCGCCCCGACAGGTCGAAGATCCACTGGGTGGGCGCGGTGGCGTCGAGCGCGGTGGTCATGCAGCGGTCCGCGTCGAGGCGCGCCACGCACGCGGCCTCGAAGAGCGGGCAATCCAGCGATCCCTCGCAGGGCCCCGCCAGCGTGGACACGCAGCCGCGACCGGGGTCGCAGGCCTCGTCGACGCCGCACATCGCGTCGTCGCCGACCTCGAAGCATGCCCCGTCGCGGCAGCGCGCGAAGCCGCACGAGGCGGCGGGCGCGGCGCAGTCGGCGTCGACCGAGCACGAAGGTGGCGGGCAGCGCTCGGGGGTCTCGGGCGTGCACGCGGGATCGACGCACGCGCCGTCGAGGCACGCGCTGAGCGCGGGGTCACCGGCCGGACAGACCACCCCCGCGCAGTCCCGGGTGATGAGGACGGTCACCGCCTTGGCGCCGCCCTGCACGCGAAGCCGGACCTCCCGCGAAGTGAAGGCGCGACCGGACGCCCCGATGAGGCGCACGGTCAGGGCGTGCTCCCCCGCCGCCAGCCCGTCGATCTCGGCGAGCCGGATCCCCTCGAGGAGGTCGGCGCCCGCGTCGATCGGCAGCTCTCGCTCGACCGTCTCGCCCGGGCCGGAGAGCGTGAGCGAGACGAGGCGCACCTCGGTCTGCGCGCCGTAGTCCGTCCGCAGCGACACGACGAGCACGCCCTCGCTCCCGCACCCGAGCAGCCACAGCGCGAACAGGACCGCAAGGCATCCTCGCACCGCGTCAGGCTATCACGGCGTGTGAAGGGTCAGCGCCAGCCTCGTGGCGCCCGGGAGCGTGGTGGTGAAGCGCCGGAGCAAGGCGGCGCCGTCGGCGTCGAGCGCCTCGAGGCGCATCCACGTGACCGTGCCGAGCGGCGGGGGGTGGGACTGCGTGAAGCGGCCCTGGCGCCAGGTGCCCACCACGCGTCCGTCGAGAAGCACGCGGAGGGCGCCGTGGGTCTCACCAGGGATCGCGACGTCGAGTCGCCCCGCGCGCGCCTGCCACGGCAGCGCGTAGAGCAGCCACGCGGAGTCGCTCTCCGCGCAGCCCTCGGCGAGCGCCCACGGATCGACCTCGAGGGTCTCGCCCTCCCAGTCGCCTTCGACGAAGGGCACCACGCGCTCCACCCCGAGCGCCCAGTCGGAGTCGGGCGCGCCATTCGCCTCGACGCGGTCCCACGGCTTGGCGCGGGCCTGCAAGAGCCGACGCACGGGCGCGGTCTCCTCCGCGAGAGGCCCCCAGGGCCAGATCCCGTGCGAGTCCTCGTGCTCCTGCCACGGGCGGTAGATCCAGAGCAAGACCCCGTCCGTGCCGTCGTGGGAGGCGCGGTCGAAGAAGGTCTCGAACCACGCGGCGCGCGGCGCGAACGGGCCGTCGTCTCCGCGCGGCACGCCGACCTCGCCCACGAGGAGCGGGAGACCCAGCGCGTCCGCGCTCGCCGCGCGGTGATCGAGCCAGTCGCCGAGCGCGTCGGGGTCCACCGCGTCGACCAGGTTCTGCGGGTAGCCGTGGGTGTCGGCGTAGCCGATCTCGGGCAGCCGATGGATCTGCTTCCAGAACGCGAGAGACTGCTCGCTGTTGTAGCCGATGTGCCCCGCGGCGATGAGGTGGTTCGGGTCGAGCGCCCGGACCCGCGACGACATCGTCCGGACCCAGTCGAGCTGCGCGCGCTGCGCCGCGCACGTGGGGGAGGACAGCTCGTTGACGAGCTCCCACGCGAAGATCGTCGGGTCGTCGCGGTAGGGCACGCCGGTCACCGTGTTGCGGCGCGCGACCAGCCGCTCGACGTGCGCGAGGTAGAGCGCTCTGGCCGCCTCGCTTTCGAGCACCGCGCGCAGCTCCGAGGGGAGCAGGTGCCGCCGCCGCGGGGTGATCCCGGCCCAGCGCGCGAGCTGCGGGAGGCCGCCGCGGTCGCCCCACCGGTTGGCGAGCACGAGGATCACCCGCACGTCGTTCGCGCGCGCCTCCGCGAGCACGCGGTCGAGGTGCACGAAGGACTCCTCCACCCACGCGTCGGGGCCGAGCCGGAAGGCGACGTCGCGCCGCCAGGCCTCGTCTCCCTCCGTCTCTCCGAGCGCCCACACGCGCGCCAGGCGCACGCCGTCGCCCGCCATCGACTCGAGCAGGCGGGGCGTGTCGGCGCGTGCGGTCCCACCGTGTACGAGAGACGCGTTGACGCCCACGAAGCGCACCGGGCGCTCGCCGATCACGAAGCGCGCGCCGTCCGCGCGCACGAACTCGCCCTCGTCGATCGCGGGGAGCGGCGAGCGCTCCTTGGTCAGGTCGGCGGCGGGCGGCGGGCGGGCGCAGCCCGCGAGGCAGACCAGCGCGAGGCAGATGCGGTACATCTTCGACGAACCATAACCCGAAGGGAGCGCGATGACGCTCGACCCTCAACGGCGCGCGCGGCCGCCTGGCCCCGCTCCGGTCACCAAGAACCCGTTCTCGCTCCTCGCCTACATGCGCCGGATGCGCGACGGCGCGGCGCAGACGGTGGGCGCGCGCTTCGAGACCTACGGCGACATCTACTACGCGCCGTTCCTGGGACGGGACGTGTACGTGCTGCGCCACCCCGACCACATCCGGGAGGTGTTGATCCGCCAGGCGTCGAAGCTCGGCAAGCCGACGAGCGGGCTCACCGCGTCGCAGCTCTCGCGCCTGCTCGGCGAGGGGCTGCTCAACGCGAACGGCGACTCGTGGCGGCGCCGGCGCCGGCTCATCCAGCCCGCGTTCTCGAGCAAGCGCCTGCAGGCGTACGCGGAGACGATCGGCGCGCACACCGAAGACGCGCTGGCGCGATGGAGACCTGGACAGCGCGTGGACCTGAGCCGCGAGATGATGGAGCTGACCCTGCGCATCGTGAGCAAGACCCTCTTCGACCACGACGTGCACGGAGAGACGGATCGATTCGCGGCGGCCATCCACACCTTCCGGCAGGCGTTCGGCGGGATCGACGCGATGCTCCCGGACTGGGTCCCCACGCGGGGCAAGCGCCGGACCCTCGCCGCCATGGAGGAGGTGGACGCGCTCGTGTACGGGCTGATCGACGCGCGGCGCGCCAGCGCCGGGGGAGGGGGCGACGACCTGCTCACCGCGCTGGCGACCGGAGGCGACGGCGACGATCGCCTCACGCGAAGGGAGCTGCGCGACGAGCTGCTGACCCTCTTCATCGCCGGGCACGAGACCACCTCGCACGCGCTCACCTGGACCCTTCATCTGCTGTCGCAGCACCGGGCGATCGAGGCGCGGGTGCGGGACGAGGTGCGCGCTTTCGACGCCGCGGGGCCGGGGTGGGACGACCTGCCTGCCCTCGCTCTGACGCGACGCGTGCTCGAGGAGTCGATGCGACTCTACCCGCCGGCCTACGCCGTGCCGCGCACGGCCACCGAGGACGTGGAGGTCGGCGGCTACGTCATCCCCGCCGGCGCGGACGTCGTGATCTGGATACACCACGTGCACCGCGACGGGCGCTGGTTCGAGGACCCGGAGCGCTTCGACCCCGATCGCTTCCTGCCCGAGCGAAAGAAGGCGCTGCCCCAGTGTGCGTATCTCCCGTTCGGCGCGGGGCAGCGCGCGTGCATCGGAAAACAGTTTGCCATGATGGAGGCTCAGCTCATCCTGGCCCGCGTGCTGCGCGCGTGGAGCTTCGACCCGGACCCCGCGCACGTCGTGCGCCCGCGGCTCGCCGTGACCATGTCGCCGCGTGGGGGGCTGCCGGTGTTCCTGCGCGAGGTCGATATTTCGTAAGCCGTGCGCTTCCAGCCGGGTCGCGGACGCCTCGGCGGCCCGGCTCTTCAGTCGAGCTCGTGACGCTGCTTCAGCTTGATGAGGTAGGTGCGGTCCATGCGCCCCTCACGCGCGGCGGCCGAGACGTTGCCGTCGTTGCGCTCCAGCAGGCGCTGAACGTAGCGGCGCTCGAACGCGTCGAGGAGGAGGCGGCGCGCGTCCTTGTAGGGTTGCGTGAGCAGCGCGTCGTTCAGCGCCGCGTCGCTTTCGGCCGGCAGATCCGCGGCGTGGAGCGCGGGCGTCTCCCCCATGGCGAGCGTCGCCTCCACCACGTTCCGCAGCTCGCGCACGTTCCCCGGCCAGCGATGCTGGCAGAGCGCCGTCATCGCGTCGGCGGAGAACACCTCGCCGACCGCTCCGTCGTGCCCGGCCTCACGCAGGAAGTGCTCGACCAGGAGCGGCACGTCTTCGAGGCGCGCCCGGAGCGGGGGCAGCTCGAGCACCACCACCGCGAGCCGGTAGTAGAGATCCAGCCGGAACGATCCCTCATTGACCTCGGCGCGCAGATCGCGGTGCGTCGCGGCCACCACGCGCACGTCGGCCTCCACCTCCTTGCGTCCGCCGACCCGCCGGAAGCGCCCACGCTCCAGCACCCCGAGCAGCGCGGGTTGCAACTCGGCGCCCAGCTCCCCGATCTCGTCGAGGAAGAGCGTCCCTCCGTGCGCGCGCTCGAACGCGCCCACGTGCTGTCGCTCGGCGCCCGTGAACGCGCCCTTCTCGTGCCCGAACAGCTCCGACGCCACCAGCGCGGGCGAGAGCGCCCCACAATCCACCGTCACGAAGGGCCCACCCCGACGCCTCGACTCCTCATGCAGCGCGCGCGCCACCCGCTCCTTCCCCGTCCCCGACTCGCCCACCAGCAGCGCAGGCATCTCCGCCCTGGCCGCCTTGCCGACGCGCGCCATCAGCCGCCGCATCACCGCGGTTCGCCCGCGCAGCCCCGCGAGCTCATCCCCCTCGAGCAGCTCGAGCGTGATCCGCGCCCCGTCGTCCACCCGGATGGTGGTGTGCCCGAGCGAGAGCCTCGCCCCGGGCGGCACCGTGCCCCGCTCGATCCGCGCGCCCTCGTACCGCGTCCCGTTCGTCGACCCGTGGTCGATGACCCGCACCCCCTCCTCGCCGCGCCGCAGCTCGAGGTGGTAGCGGCTCACCGTCGGGTCGGCGATGACCAGATCGTTCCCCTCGGCGGATCCGACGCTGAGCGACTCGGCCGCGCCCTCTGCCCGCGCCCCCTTCGTCTCCCCGTCGACGACCTCGACGGAGAGCGACCGAATGGGCAGCCCCGGCGTGTCCTCGGCCGGCTGCGTCGACTGCGACATCGCCCGATCTTACACGCAGACGCGGGGTTGCCCCCCGGCCCCTGGTCCCGTGTTAACTATTATTGCGATCGCTACACCCCGCCTGGCGACCCAGAGGGCGCGGCGGGTCTCTGCCCGACGAAACGCCGCCTCGACCCCCTCCCCGAGCCCCGCAGATCGCGCTCACGGCACTCCCGCACACGACGCAGACGGACCCCGGCGGCGCGATGCCACCAGGGTCACGATGAGACTCTCGGGATCAGCGCCGATCTACGGGAACGGCTCGCACGCCGCCGCGTGGTGCTTCTTCATCCAGTACGTGCCCGCCGGGAACACCACGCTGCGGTCCCCCGCGCACCAGCGCTCCTTGCACTCCGCGTGACGCGCCCGGAACGTCTTCAGCCGCCGCAGCGCCGCAATTCGCTCCTCGCGCGAGCTCGCCATCACCTGCGGGCGAAGGCCGCCCGGCTCCTCCTCCGTCCGCGCCACGCGGTAGGGAGACACATTGCACGCCTCCACGCGGCTCATGATGCGCCAGCCCTTCCGCTTCGCCTCCGCGCGCGCCTCCTCGACCAGGACCTCCACCCGCGTGCCGATCCGCTCCCGCGCACCCTCCACGTCGTCGGCCAGACACTCCGGCCACGTCAGCCGGATCGATGCGCGCGCCGGCCAGTACGCCGGCGAGCGACCTCGAGGCCGGCTCCCCGCCAGCTCCTTCTCACCCAGCTCCTCCACCGACGCCGTCACCCCCGGCCAGTCCTCCGGTCTCCAGACCAGCCCCGACGCCACCGGATTTGCGATCGCATACGCGATCGCCTTCTCCACCGCCTCGCGGCCGTGCAGCTGGATGATCGACAGCCCGCCCGGCTCCCACGTCACCCCGATCGCGCGCGTGCGCAGCCGCTTCACGTCGATCGACAGCAGCAGATCCAGGTCGTGCATGAACTCGCTGACGTTCTCGTCCGGCACCGACGC
>JAVJQK010000138.1 GCA_040218145.1 Sandaracinaceae bacterium
CTCCCATGCCCGAGCCGATCACGATGTAATCCCACGCACCGTCGGGGATGTCCTTGCTCCAGGGCCGTCCGTCCTTCATCGGCCCGGAGGGTAGCAGGCCGTTGAAGTACCGAGTCCGAAGGATCTCGGAGCGCGACGGCCCGGTTCTCGGTTCGGGGCGACGAGGAAATGCTTCAGCATTTTCGAGGAGACACGGGCCGAGAGACGGGCCGTCCCGCCCGAGAGACGAGGAGCGAGGTGCTTCAACGGACTGCGAGTCTCAGATCAGTCCACGGGCGCGTCGAAGTCGATGTCCGGCATCACGGGCACGATGCGGTGAGGGTTCACCGACTCGTGGCTGTAGAAGTAGTGCCGCCGGATCTCGGTCATGTTCACCGTCTTCTTCACCGCGGGCATCTGGTAGATGCGGCGGGTGAGGCGCCACAGGTTCGGGTAGTCGGAGATCCGCCGCCGGTCGCACTTGAAGTGCACGTGGTAGACGGGGTCGAAGCGGAGCAGGGTGGTGAACAGTCGCAAGTCGGCTTCGGTCAGCCGCTCGCCGACGAGGAAGGTCTTGCCCTCGAGGCGCGCCTCCAGCCAGTCGAGCGTGTCGAAGAGCGCGGTGACCGCCTCGTCGTAGGCCTCCTGCGTGGTCGCGAAGCCGCACTTGTAGACGCCGTTGTTGACGTCCTCGTAGACGCGCGGGTTGATCGCGTCGATCTCCGCGCGCAGCGCCACGGGGCGCAGATCGGGCGCGTCGACGCCGAATTCCTCGTCGAGCATGCGGATGATCTCGGAGGACTCGTTGTTGACGATGGTCTCTGCCTGCTTGTCCCAGAGCACCGGCACGGTGACGCGGCCGGTGAAGCCCGGGTCCGCCTTCTGATAGACCTCGTAGAGGCGCTGGCTGCCGAAGAGGTGGCCGGGGTGGTCGGCGTCGAAGACCCAGCCCTCGTCGAGCATGTCCGGCGCGACGACGCTCACCGAGATGGCGTCCTCGAGGCCGAGAAGGCTGCGATAGATGAGTGTGCGGTGCGCCCAGGGGCACGCGTTGGCCACGTAGAGGTGGTAGCGACCGGCCTCGGGAGGGTGCTCGGCGTCGCCGCGCCTGACCCACTTGCGGTACTGCGCCTCCCCGCGGACGAAGCGCCCGCCGCTCTCGGAGGTGTCGTACCACCGATTCTTCCACTCACCTTCGACGAGCAATCCCATGCGTGCCTCTTCCTGCTCTCCTCATCATGGGACCTGAGCCCGCCCGGCACCGCTTCAAACCTTCGAAGGCGTCCATCGGATTCTTCGAAGGCACCCGCGAAGGCTCGTTTGCGAGCCTCTCCGAACTGCGATATCTGAGCCCGGGAGCAGAACGACGTGCGAACGCCCATCGCGATCCTCCGACGCCCCGACCGGCTCTCTCGCCTCTGGCTCGTGCGGGATCCGGAGCCCCGCCTCGAGGAGACGCCCGTCGACGGTGCGCTCGCGTCGCAGCTCACCCGCATGGCGCGCTTCGACGTGGAGCGCGACGTGGACAACCTGCGCGCGCTCTGGCGCGACACGCTCCCCGCGCCCGACGGCTGGCCCGGGCGACCGCCCCCCGCCGCCGTCGCGCCGAAGCCGCCGCCCCGACCTACCGCGGCGCACCCGCGCGCGTTCTGGGGGACCAAGCGCCAGCCGCCGAAGCAAGAGCGCCCTCGCATCGATCTGCGCCCGCTGCTCGAGCGGCTCGCCGTGGTGCGCGCGGCCGGCGTCGCGCTCGCGGGGGATCCCTACCTCGCGCTCCACCACGGCGGCGACGGAGACCTGGACGCGCTCGACCCGCGCTTCCGCGCGTGGGTGCTCCCGTCGCTGCGCGGGCGCGCGTGGCCCGAAGTGGACGCGGCGCACCGGCGCTTCGTCTCGCTCCTCCACGTCTGGCCGGACGCCGCGGTGGAGCTGGCCGCGAACGCGGCGGCGGGGGGCGTCGCGCTCTGGGACGGGCTGCTCCGCCGGCCGTCCAGCACGGGCAGGGCGTGGCTCTCGGCGCTGTCCCGAATGACCGACCTCTCCGGGACGGACGCGGCGGCGCTCGACGGCGCGTTGACCCGTGTGGAGACGCTCGGCGACGTGCCGAATCACGTGACTCAGCTCCTGGGGCTCGTCTCGCGCGGCGCGTCGGCCGCGTACGCGGCGTCCGGACTCGAGCTCGCGGCCCGCTTCCCGGCTCGAAGCTGGCGTCTCGAGGAGGCGCCAGCCGGGCGCGCGGACGGCGCCTGCATCACCACCGCGCTCGACAGAGGAGTGGTCGTCGAGGACTACGACGTCTGCTTCGCCTGGCAGGCGCTCGGAAAGAGGCCGGAGCTCGGTCCCCACTACGCCTCGCTCGGATCCCTCGAGCCGGCCCGAGGGAGCGCCGCGTTTCGGTCGCTGACATCTCTGGCGACGCTGCCGGACGAGGCGTGGGAGTGGGCGTCGCGGTTGCTGGCGTGGGGCCTCGCCGACGGTCACGTGGCTCCGACCACGCTCGTGCGGCTCGTGCGCGCCGGCGCCGACGACCCGAGCGAGGCGCGCGCCGATCGCGTCAAGCGTCTAGCGCTGGCCGTCGGGGATCGCGATCCAGACGTGGCGGTCCTTCTGGACCAGATCTCGTTCGCGGGGGACCTCTCCCCGAAGCTGCTCGACGCGCTCGAGTCCGCGCTCTCGACGACGATCGACACGGAGTGTCTCTACGCCTCGATCCCCCTGCTCGACGAGGTCGCGCCGACGTGGACCTCGGAGCTGCTGGCCCGTCACCCCAGCGCGCTCCTCCGCGTCGGCGCGCGCCTCGGGTTGCTGCCCCTCGACCGCATGGTGGGCCTGGTGCGTGCGGTGCTGTCTCATCCCGACTTCATGCCTCCCGAGACGCCCTCTGGGTGGCGCCGGGCGTTGGCGCTCCCTCGCCGCCGCGATCCGTTCTCGCGCGCTCTCCGAGAGCACTACGCGGACCGGCGCCGTCTCCGGCCCGGGCAGCTGAGGCGCCACGAAGAGCGGGCGAGGGCGCGGTGGTGTCTCGCGCGCCTCGATCTGGTCGAAGATCTCGCGTGGGGCGACGTCAGCCGCTCGCTGGAGGGAGCAGACCGCACGGAGGCCCTCGAGCACGCGGCTGCGTTGCTCACACGGGCCGGACCCCATCGTCGGGGGCTACGGCGCTTGTTGCGCGCCCATCTTCGAGGCGATCGAGACTGGGTATGGCGTCACCAGGCTTCTCGCGACTGGATCCGGCGGCACCCCGCGCTGGACGCCGCGCGCTGGCGAAGCGGGATCACCACGACCAGGGTCATCTCCGGTCGAGGCTCGCTCCGCCTCTCGTTCGAGCAGGACCCCTTGGAGGTGGTCCGCCTGGGCACCTACGTCGGGAGCTGCCTGGCCCTGGGTGGCGTCTTCGACGACGACGCTGCGGGGATCGCGCTGGACGTGAACAAGCGTGTGATCTTCGCCCGCGACGAGGCCGACCGGGTCGTCGCCCGTCAGCTCGTCGCGGTCTCGGAGGCCGACACGCTGGTGTGCTTCCACGTCTACCCGGTCGGCTCGCCCGAGCCGATCCAGCGCGCGTTCGCGGAGTACGACCGCGCGCTGGCCGAGCACCTCGGCGTGCCCATCCACCGGGAGGATCCCGACGGCCCCGGCGACAGCTACGAGATCGCCAGCGTGCTCTCGGCGAGCCTCTGGGACGACGGCGCCTGGGACCTCGAGCCCGTCACGGGTTGACGACGCCCACGCTCCCCGCGCCTCCGTCGTCGGTCGCCGGGTCGTAGCCGAAGCCGCCGGGCCCGCCGGCCACGCTCACCGTCGCGCCAAACGCGCCGCTCGTCGCCACCGTGCCGCCCGCGCCGCCGCCGCCGGGGCCCGAGTAGTCCCAGCAGCTGGTGGTGGAGGCGCCAGTGCAGCTGACGCCCATCGGGTCGCCCTCGCCGGACGCTCCCTCCGCGAGCACCGCGCCGGCCCCCGAGACGTCGCCGATCAGCACCGCGATGCCGCCGCCCGCGCCGCCGAAGCCGCCGGGCGGGTTGTCGGCGAGGGTGTTGTCCGCGCCGCCCGAGCCGCCGCCCGAGCCGAAGAGCCAGCGACCGGCCACGCCGTACGCCATGCCCGCGCCGCCGCCGCAGCCGCCTCCCGCGCCCGCGCCGCCCGCCGCCGTGTGGCCGCCGCCGCCGCCCGGGTGTCCGAACGAGCCGCACGCCTCGCCCGTGCCGCCGCCGCCGCCGCCGACGTTCGCGCTCGTCGTGTTGGGGGCGCCGACGCCCACGATCGACTCGCCCTGCGCGCCGTTGAAGAACGCGGTCGTGTTGCGCGCGCCGCCGCGGTAGCCGCGCCCGCTGACGTCCACCGCGCCGTCGAGCGTGAAGCCGCTCGTGGCGCGCATCGCGAAGACGCCGCCGCGCGTTCCGTCCCAGGGGCTCACCGTCAGCGTGACGCCCGCGGCGACGGTGACGGCGTCGAACACCGGGACGCGCTGCAGCACGACGCGCTGCGTGCCCGCGCCCGCGCCGAGGTTGGTGTCGTCGCTCGCGCCGTCGCCGTAGAAGTTGGACTTGGGCGCCGTGAACGTGACGGTGGAGCCCGCCACGCTCGCGACCTGGAGCACCTCGACGTTGCCCACGTTCACCGCGGAGCCGGCGTGGCCCTGCAGGTTGATCAGGAGCACCTCGTCCCCGGCCGACAGGCAGCCCGCGCTCGGCGCCGCGCTCAGCGTCGCGTCCATCGCGCCCAGGCCCGTCACCGAGTACGAGACCATCTCGCCGCCGTCGGCGCAGCTGCGGCCCGCCGTGTTGAAGGTGCTCAGGTTCGCGTCTCCCGAGAACGCCGTCACCACCCGACGCCGCCGCACGTAGACCTCGGTGTAGGGCAGCGGGTGGTCCCCCGCGTTCTCGGAGTAGAGGAACGTCGTCGGGCTCGTCGAGCCGCCCGTGGTCGACAGCCCGTAGCCGAAGCCGTCCTTGTTGCCGTGTCCGCCCCAGTCCCAGGTGAACACGCGCTGGTAGTCGTTCGGCGTGACGGATCCGTAGGCGAAGGTGTCCTCGGTGTTGGTGCTGGGGTAGGTGCCGCCCGGCCCGAAGGCCGACGGGCCCACCACGTGCGAGATCCCGAAGCCGATCGGCGCGCCGTAGGACTCCACGCCCGGGCCGCCGCCGTCGTAGACCCACGTCCAGGTCGTCCGGCTGAGCGGGCGCCAGCGCACGTCCTGATAGCCGCTTCCGTCCGCCGCCGCCGCGCGCCGGAGCCAGATCTCCGTGTCCGTGAAGTCGATGCCCGCGCTGTTGTCGATGAGCTCCTGGATGAGCGCGCTCGCGAGGTAGGTCGGCGTGAACGCGGCCGTGGTCCCGCGCCCGGTGCGCACGTCCTCCGGCATGCCCGCGCCCGCGTCCGAGAAGCCCCAGTCCTCGCGGCCGCGGCCGACGAGGACCCAGCCGCCGCCGTCGAAGTCGTCGTCGACGTAGAGCGGGACCGTGCCGCCTCCGATGGCGAACTCGTGCTCGCCCGTGCCGAGGCCGAACGCGGCGTCGAGCGAGCGGTGGCCGCAGCTGCCCGCGTCGCACACGCCGCTCGCGCAGACGTTGCCGCACGCGCCGCAGCTCGAGGCGGAGCTCAGGTCGGCCTCGCAGCCATCCGACAGATCGACGTTGCAGTCCGCGAAGCCCGAGTTGCACACCTGACCGCAGCCGCCGCCCACGCAGACCGGGGTCGCGTTGGTGGCCGCCGCGCAGGCCGTGCCGCAGCCGCCGCAGTTCGCCGGGTCGATGTCGGTGTCCGTGCAGACCCCCATGCAGTCCGAGAAGGGCATGCTGCAGCTCGTCGTGCACGCGCCCATCGCGCAGATCTCGCCGGGGCTGCAGGTGGTGCCCGCGCTCATCCCGGCGCAGGTGCCCGACGCGCCGCAGAACGCGCGGTCGGTGTCGGGGTCGACGCAGCGTCCGCCGCACGCGATCTGGCCGGACGGGCAGCTCAGCGAGCAGGTGCCCATGCCGCAGACCTCGCCCGACGCGCAGGTGTCGCCCGCGTTGACTCCCGCGCAGTCACCCGCCGCGCCGCAGTAGACGGGGTCGGTGTCCGGGTCGACGCAGCGTCCGCCGCAGGCGAGCTGACCCGAGGGGCAGCTGACCGTGCACGTGCCCATGCCGCAGACCTCGCCCGACGCGCAGGTGTCGCCGGCGTTCATGCCCGCGCAGTCGGCGCTCGCCCCGCAGTAGACGGGGTCGGTGGACGGGTCGACGCAGCGTCCGCCGCAGGCGACCTGTCCGCTCGGGCAGCTGGCGCTGCAGACGCCCGCCGCGCAGACCTCGCCCGCGGTGCAGGTGTCGCCGGCGTTCATGCCCGCGCAGTCCGCGCTCGCGCCGCAGTAGGTCGGGTCGGTCGACGGGTCGACGCAGCGTCCCGCGCAGTCGACCTGGCCGCTCGGGCACGAGGTCGCGCAGGTCCCGGCCGCGCACACCTCTCCCGCGCTGCACATCGCGCCCGCGTTGGCGCCCGCGCAGTCCATCGACGCGCCGCAGAAGACGCGATCGGTGTTCGGGTCGACGCAGCGACCGCCACAGGCGATCTGCCCGGCCGGGCAGCTCGTGTCGCAGATCCCCGCCGCGCAGACCTCGCCCGCGCCGCAGGTGACGCCCGCGTTGGCGCCGCCGCAGTCCATCGACGCGCCGCAGTAGGCGCGGTCCGTGTTCGGATCGACGCAGCGCCCGCCGCACGCGATCTGCCCGCTCGGGCAGCTGGTGGCGCAGGCGCCGGCCACGCAGATCTCTCCCGAGACGCAGGCCGCGCCCGCGTCGGGTCCGCTGCAGGTGCCCGCCGCGCCGCAGAACGCGCGGTCGGAGCTCGGGTCGACGCAGCGCCCACCGCAGACGAGCTGTCCGCTCGGGCAGCTCGTCGCGCACGTGCCCGCGGCGCACACCTCACCCGCGCCGCAGATGTCGCCCGCGTCGGGGCCGGCGCAGCTGGCCGAGGCGCCGCAGAAGTTCCGGTCGGAGTCCGGGTCGACGCAGCGACCGCCGCACTCGATCTGCCCGGGAGGGCAGCTGGTGGCGCAGGCGCCGGCCGCGCAGACCTCTCCCGCGGCGCAGCTGGCCCCCGCGTCGGCGCCCGTGCAGGCGCCGGACGCTCCGCAGAAGTCACGGTCGGTGGCGGGATCGACGCACGCGCCGCCGCACTCGATCTGTCCCGCGGGGCAGCTCACGTCGCAGCTTCCCGCCGCGCAGAGCTCTCCCGCGGCGCAGGTCGCGCCGGCGTCGGAGCCGGTGCAGTCGCCCGAGGCGCCGCAGAACGCGCGGTCGGTGCTCGGGTCGACGCAGCGCCCACCGCACTCGAGCTGTCCCGCGGGGCAGCTCGTCGCGCACGCTCCGTCCACGCACACCGCGCCCGGGTCACAGGTCACCCCGGCCTCGGCGTCGGCGCAGCTGCCGGTCGCGCCGCAGTAGGCGCGGTCGGTGTCGGGATCCACGCAGAGCCCGTCACAGACGAGCTGTCCGCTCGGGCAGCTGGTGGTGCACACGCCGTCGGCGCAGACCTCTCCGTCGCCGCACGCCAGATCGCACCCGCCGCAGTGGTCTCGGTCCCGGCCCGTGTCGACGCAGCCGCCGCCGCAGAGCGTCGGGGTGTCGCCGCCGCAGGACAGCCCGCAGCTCCCGCTCGAGCAGACCTCGCCGTCTCCGCACGCCGCGCCGCACGCGCCGCAGTGCGCGCGGGCGACGTCGGTGTCGAAGCAGCCGCCCTCGCAGTCCGTCTGGCCGGCCGGGCAGGTGGTGGCGCACATCCCCCCCGAGCACACCTCGCCGTCACCGCACGCGACGTCGCAGGCGCCGCACGCATCGGGCGAGCTGGAGACGTCGACGCAGCGATCGCCGCAGCGCACGAGCCCGGTCGCGCAGTCGTCGGCGCCGTCGAGCGCTCCCCCGTCGACGGGATCGCCGCCCCCACCGCAGCCGTGCATCGCCGCGACCAAACCCACGCACCACAAGAATCGCTTCAAGACGACCTCCCTCGACTGCACACGATGCCGGGGAGTCGGGGCCGTCGTCAACGGATTGTTTTGGTATTCGTGGAAAAGGCGTCATGGGCTCGGCGCCGACGCACCAGGAGGGCCCCGAAGAGGAGCAGGGCCCAACCGGGCAGCCGCGGCGGCGTCGGTGTGGAGACCGCGCAGCCCCCGCCTCCGGATCCCGCGCCCGCGTCGATCCCGGGGATCACGCCGCCTTCGCCGATCACACCCCCGTCGGGGAGACCCGCGTCGAGCGGCGGCAGATCCGGATCGCGCACCACGAAGAACGCGGCCTGTCGCCACTCGCTGTCGACCGAGCCGTCGTTGGCCTTCACGCGCCAGAAGTAGAGGTGGTTCTCCTCGAGCGGCGGATCGAGCCGCCACTCGGTGAAGCCGGGCGTCTCCTCGAGGGGCTCCGAGGTGCGAAGGTCCTCCGAGTCGAAGGTGTCGACGGTGTCGATCTCGAAGACGTAGCGCAGCGGATCGAGGTCGGGATCCTCGGCGTTCTGGGCCACGAGCCGCGGCGCGCGATCGAGCAGCGCGACGCGGTCGGTGGGGAAGGCGGGCGTGGGGGCGCTCGGGGGGCGGTTGGGCGAGACCATGAGCGCCCAGCGGTGCTCGATGACGCCGTCGTCGCCGTCGTCGATCGAGACGGCGACGTCGATGGCCTCGCCCGCCAAGGTGACGTCGGACTCGGTCGGGACCCAGCTGACGCGCCCGCCGTCGGAGACCGTCATGCGGGCCGGGCCCTCGACGAGGGCGAAGCGCGGCGGGTCCATCGCGCCCGCGGGGTCCTCGACCTCGATGTCGTACGCGAGATCGACGCCGACGCTGGTCACCGCGGGCGGCGCGCTCGTGACCCGCGGCGCGACGTTGTCGACCCGGATGGCGCGGTAGCGCTGCGCCGTGTTGCCCATCGCGTCGGTGGCCTCGATGCCGACGCGGACCACCCCCGGACCGTCCGTCGCGCCCGCCGGCGCGGTGTAGGTGAGGGCGCCGACCGCCTCACCGAACACCCCGTCGTCGTCGAGGTCCCACGAGTGATCGAACGCGTCGCCCTCGAGGTCCTCGATCGTCGCCTCCACGACGAACGACGCGCCCTCCGGCACCTCGAACGGGCTGCTGAAGGTGATGCGCGGCGCGCCCTCGCTCGCGAGATCGAAGTTGACGATGGCGTCCAGGTAGGGGTCGGCGCCCATCAGCGCGGTGTCCGGCGTCGCCTCGAGCCGCATCGCCTCGGCGGCGGCCATCGCGCGGGTCATCGCCTGCACCGCGAAGTGCATGATCACCACGCGGCCGCTCGCCGGAACGGTGACCGACCAGGTGTAGCCGAGGTTGTCGCCGCTCAGCGAGATCGCGCTCGGGCTCACGGCGGGAGCGGCCCCGCTGAACACGTGGGCGAGCGAGGGGTCGCCGCTTCCGTCCGCCGCGTCGTCGCTCGCGAACCAGGTGTCGGCCGCGCTCACGATCGTGTCCCCGGAGCTCGTCGCGGTCACGACCGTGCCGGAGTCGCTGCCGAGGTTTCCGTAGATCTCGACCGCGATCGTGATCGGGCTGGCCCCGTCGTTCTCGAGCACCTCGAGGTAGCGCGCGAAGTCACCCCCGGCTGCAGGGACGTAGACGATCCGCCGCACGTTCAGCCCGCCCATCGCCTGGACCGGCATCTCGACTTGCCGGCCGCCGAGCGAGAGCGTCGAGGCGCCCGCGGGCATGTACTCGTCGCGCCCGACGCGGAGCGAGTAGCAGGTGTCGTAGGCGTCGACGCTGCCGTTGGCGAGCGAGCCGGCGGAGGCGAAGTCGTCCGACTCGTTGATGTCGAAGAGGAAGCCGCCGCCGCTCGTCAGGTCCACCCGCGCGAGGGCCGGGCTGGCGCCGAACACGACGGACGAGCACACGAGGAGCAGCGACCCGGGATGGAGAAGAGCGCGCATGGCGCGGGCAGCATAGCCGAGGCCACGCACCTCTCACATGAGCGCGAGCTGCACGAGCAGGCCGAGCGCGCCGAGCGCCGCGCCGCCCATCCACCAGCCGGCCCGCTGCGCCAGGGCGCGGGCGAGCGCCGCGCGGGGGCCCGCCCATGCGCGGCGGGCGCGGAGCCGCGGCGCGCCATCCCGGAACGGGCCGACGTCGGGCGGATCGCGGCGGACGCCGAGCAAGGTCACGTGCGATCCCTCGGCCGGCTGCCCCCCGCCCCCGATCGCGACGTGGGTGGGGTCGTCGAGGCCGTCTCGCTCCAGCGTCAGCCCGCCGTCCTCGCTCGCGCGCGCGACCCCGGAGGGCGCGTGGCGCGCGGCGAGGGCGCGGACGAGCAGCCACGCCGCGGCGGAGAGGCAGGCGAGCGCGGAGAGGAGGGGCAGCGCGAGCAGCACCCCGCCCGCCGGAGAGGCGCCTCGGCGCATGGACCAGAGCGCGTCCTCGAGCGCGTCGACCTCGGCCAGGCCGAAGACGATCGCCGCGGCCCAGGCCATGACCGCGAGGATCCAGGGCGTCGCCCCGCGCGGGTTGGGGGCGGGGATGCGCATCGCGCGCGGTCGACCGCAGCGCGCGGCGGCCAGGGGCAGGGCGATCAGCGCGCCGATCCACGGCGAAGCCTTCCACGCGAGCGGGAGCGACTCCGGCGGCGGCGCGTAGAGCATGCCCGGCGCCCGATAGGGGGACCACACGAAGCACGCGAGCGCGACGAGCGCGAACGCGGGGTAGGCGACGGCGTCGAGCCCGAACGAGCGACGCTCGTCTTTGGTCAGCCCGCTCGTCGCGGCGAGGATGGGCGCGACCTCGTAGATCGCCACGCAGATCACGAGCGCGACGAGCGCCCGCGCCGGGTCGTCGAGGCTCGCGACGCCCCGCGCGCGGCCCATGTCCGTCAGCGCGTTCGCGAGCAGCTCTCCCATCAGCCCGGTGCCGAGCACGGCGCCGAGCCAGCGCGCGGCAGATCGTCTGGGCGGCCGGTGCGTCCAGAGCACCATGAGGGCGAGCACCAGCGCGAGCGCGAAGGGGCCGTGCACGAGGCGGCCGAGGTGCAGCGCGCCCGGCACGCCGAGCGCGAGCACGAGGGCCCAGGCCGGCCACGGGGCGAGGGCGCGCGCGGTCAGGAGGGCCGAAGACTCCACGCCATCCCAGGACGCCCGCGCGCGGGGCGCGGTGTCGGTCGGCGCGGGGGCGTGGGCGGCTTCGGTGGACACGGGACACATGGGCGCGGCGGCTGAGGACATCCGGCGCTCCTTCAGCAGTGTGGCAAGGCTACCCCTCGGGGGACAGCGGGACGGCGAATCCCGCGTGCGACCCGGTGCTCCGAGGAGAGCTTGGGTCCAGTCAGGGGGCTGAAAAGCCCCCTGACCCCTTGCCCTGCCCTTGCCCGCGCGCTCGAGGCGACGCACCGCCCGACGGGGGCAGAGTGTTGGGAGATCGGCGACTTGCTCTGCGCCCGCCGCGCGCTCGAGGGCGATGTGGGAGCAAGGGCGACTCGAGAGCAGTGTTGGGGGCAGAGTGTTGGGGAGCAGAGTGTTGGGGGGCAGAGTGTTGGGAGGCAGAGCGTTGGGGGATCGGCGAGCTGCTCATCGCGGGCACGGGCAGGGGCACGGGCACGGGCACGGGGCAGGCGCCGCTCGGCCTGACGGCCTCTCGGCGCCTGCTCAGCGCTCGAGGGCGTGGGTCGCGGTGGCGCGGCCGTCCCGGTAGCGCGGGCGCAGGTCCTGGACGCCGGCGCGGATTCCGTCGCGGTAGGACTCGATGCGCATCTCCGCGGGGCAGGCGGCGGGCTCGAAGCGGAGCGCGGCCAGCTCGCCGTCCCCGGCGTCGCAGCCGGAGGTCTCGACCACCACCTGTGGAGCGCCGGGTGAGGCCTGGCACGCGACGGGCGCGGCGTCGTCGCAGGGCAGGGTCACGGCGCAGCGGATGTGGTTGCCCTCGGTCAGGATCTCGAAGGCGTACTCGGCCGCGCGCCAGCCCCGGCGGCGGCGCAAGGCGACGCGCACCCCGCAGTCTTCGCAGTCCGCGCTCGGCTCGGGCTCGCAGCGCGTGAAGGTCGCGTGCGAGGGCGTGCTGCTGATCGAGTCCGGGTTGGGGGCCGCGTCCTCGACTTCGACTTCGTCGCCCTCCGCGGCTTCGTCGATCTCGGCCTCGTCGACCTCGGCCGCAGCCGTGGCGCCTTCGCTGCGTGCGTCCGCGCTCGACATCGCCTCGGGCGTGCTCGCTTCGGAGGTGGCGCTCGCCTCGGCGCCCTCGCTTCTCTCGTCCGCGCGAGGCGGCGCCGTCGCACGTTCGGGAGCGCCGCAGGCGCAGGAGAGGACGAGGCAGAGGAGTGCCGACGAGAAGCGGAGCATCCGGTGAGGCTACCTCATCATTTCTCCGGTTCCGTTCTTCTCGGCGGGACTACAATCCACCCGTGAGCTCCTCCATCGACTCCCTGTTCGGGGGCGATCTCGATCACGAATCCCGCCTGCGCCTCGAGAACGAGCTCCGGCGGGCCATCGAGCAGGCCGTCCCCGACGGAATCGCGGCCGCCGACGCGACGGGGCGACAGGTGTACGTCAACCCGGCCCTGTGCGAGATGCTGGGGTGGCCGGCCGAGGAGCTGGTGGGGGCCATGCCGCCCTATGTGTACTGGCCTCAGGCGGAGATCCCTCGCATCCAGGCCGCGTTCGAGCAGACCATCCGCGGCGAGTCTCCCCCCAACGGCTACGGGCTCTCCTTCCAGCGCCGCTCGGGGGAGCAATTCCACGTGCGAGTACGCATCGGCGCCATGGAGCTCCCCGGCGGCGTCGCCGCGTTCCTCGCGGCCGTGACCGACATCGACGCCCAGCATCGCGCGGAGGAGGCGCTCCGGCGGAGCGAGCGCATCTACCGGGCCATCGGCGAATCCATGGACTACGGGATCTGGATCTGCGACGCCGACGGCAGGAACACCTACGCGAGTCAGTCCTTCCTCGATCTGGTCGGCATCACCCAGCAGGAGTGCTCGGAGTTCGGGTGGGGAGAGGTGCTGCACCCCGACGACGCCGAAGGCACCATCGCGGCGTGGAAAGAGTGCGCGCGGACGGGGGCGTTCTGGGAGCGCGAGCACCGCTTCAAGGGGGTCGACGGCGAGTGGCACTCGGTGCTCGCGCGCGGGGTCCCCATCCGCGACGAGCGCGAGGAGATCGTGTGCTGGGCCGGCATCAACCTCGACATCCAGGCGCTGAAGGACGCCGAGCGCGCGGTCCGCGAGAGCGACCGCCGCAAGAGCGAGTTCATCGCGGTGCTCGCCCACGAGCTGCGCAACCCGCTCGCGCCCCTGCAGAGCGCGATCGAGCTGCTCGAGGAGGATCGCTCCGAGGCGGTCGTCGACCGGTCGCTCGAGGTCATGCGTCGACAGGTCGCGCACATGACCCGCCTCGTGGACGACCTGCTCGAGGTCAACCGCATGAGCCGCGGCACGATCGAGCTCCGGCGCGAGCTGGTCGATCTGCGCGACGTCATCCAGGCCGCGGTCGAGTCGGTGAGCGGCGGGGTGAAGCGCCAGGACCACGTCCTGTCGAGCGACGTGGCGCCCGGGGCCATGGTGATGGACGCCGACCCGGTGCGCGTGACCCAGGCGATCTCCAACGTGCTCGACAACGCGGTGAAGTACACGCCGAAGGGGGGCGCGATCACGCTCCACGCGGAGCGCGAGGCCGACGAGCTGGTGATCCGCGTCGTCGACGACGGGATCGGCGTGGAGCCGGAGGAGCTCGACGCGATGTTCGACATGTTCACCCAGCTCGAGGTCGGCGCGGGCAGCGCGCGCGCCGGGCTGGGGATCGGTCTCTCGCTCGTGCGGGAGATCGTCGCGTTGCACGGTGGGCGCATCTCCGCGCGGAGCGAAGGGCGAGGCCGCGGGCTCGAGCTCGAGCTGCGATTCCCCGCGAGCGACCGAGACGTCGCGGCGCCGTCCTCCGACGCAGCCTCCGCGCAGACCCGTCGCGCCCTCCTCGTCGTCGACGACAACCGAGACGCCGCCGACATGCTGGCGGTGCTGCTCGAGCGCCACGGCCACGACATCGAGACGGTCTACGACGGCCGCGCCGCGCTCGAGCGCCTGCGCACGGGGCGCTTCGACGCCGCGCTCGTCGATCTGGGCATGCCCGGGCTCGATGGCTTCGAGGTGGCGCAGGCGGCGCGCGGCGACGCGTCCATCGGCGACGTGAAGCTCATCGCGTTGACGGGGTGGGGGCGCGAAGAGGACCGCGACCGGTCGCGCGAGGCGGGCTTCGACGGACACGTCGTCAAGCCGCCGAAGGTGAAGGAGCTCTTCGCGCTGCTCGAGACGCTCTCGGCCCGTACCCCGGAGTGAGCGGCCGCGGAGTGAGCGGGCCCTCAGGCGGGGCGCCAGAGCCCGTGGAATGTCAGCGGCACGTGGTGATCCATGTGCGCCGTCGCCACCGGGCCGTCCGACACGCGCGCCGCGTCGAGCACGGCCCAGCTCGTGCGGTGCTGCTTCGCGTCGTAGACCGAGGTCAACAGCCAGCCGTCGTCCTCCGCCTCTCTGCCGGGGCGAGGCGCGAAGATGGCTTCGGATGGATACTGTCCCTCGGGGAAGGTGAACGCGTCGACGTCTCCGCGCTCGACGTCGACCCGGACCACGGTGTCCGGAGGGCCCGAGCGGCCCACCTCCTCTGTCGAGTGCTCGGTCCAGTAGAGCGTGCTCGCCGCGCGGGCCTCTCGACCGGGCGCGACGCGCGGGAACTCCCCCGTGCGGTCGCGGAGCGGGGTGAAGTCCAGCGACTCGGCCTTCGGGTCGATCACCGCGCGGCTCAGGATCCCGTCCGCGCCGTCGACTCGCATCTCGCGGCGCGCGATCCCGGCGAGCCACGCCGCGCTGGTCGGGAAGTCCCGGTAGCGGACGAGGTCGACCACGATCTTCCCGTCTCGCTCGAACGCGTTGCCGTAGTGCCAGGCCCAGAAGGACGGCACGCGGAAGCGCCGCGCGGAGGCGGGCGCGTCGAGGGGCACGAGGATCACCTCGGTGCCGCGCGCGTGATCCCACTCGAGCGAGTCCGCGAAGGCGCGGCGACCGAGCAGGGTCGGCAGGAGCCGCAGCCGGAGCGGCGCGACGAAGATCACCGCGTGGCGCTCGGTGACCGCGAAGTCGTGCACCATCGTCGGCGCCTCGAGCGGCAGGGTCACGAGCCGCCCCGCGCTGCCGTCCGCGCGCATCACGAAGAGATCGAGCGCGTTCGGCCGCCCGATGCGCGTGCCGATGTTGTACTGCGCGCCGCGCGCCGCGACGCCGTGGGGGTGCGCGCTGAAGCTCCGGGGGATCACCCCGCCCAGGTCCGTCTCACCGATCGCGTCCAGGGTCTCCGGGTCGACCTCGAAGGGCCTCCCGATCTCGCAGAGCGCGAAGAGGCGCCCGTCCCAGGCCATCAGCGCCGTGTTCGCCGGGTTCTTGCTCGTGCCCTTCGCGGCGCGGATCACCCGCATCGGGTTGAACATGCCGGGCGGCCGCGTGCCGTAGGCGCCGAAGTACGGCTTGCCTCGCTCTCGCTCCTCGAGCAGGCCCTGCGTCTGGGTGATCTTCGCCGCGCCGTGGGCGCCCGCGTCGCTGAACCGCACCGCGCTGATCAGCCCGTCGCCGTCGAACCAGTGCCCGTAGCGGCGGCCCATCAGCTCCACCAGGCCAGGCCCGTTGCGGTACTGCGTGCCGCGCAGCTCGGCCGGGATGGATCCGTCCACGGCGAGCGCCTCGAAGCCGTGCTCGCGCGGCACGTTGGTCATCGCGCCGGCCCACGCATCGGAGCCCGCGCGCGGGCGAGGGGCGGGCGAGGGAGCGCTCAGCGAGGGCGACGTGGTCACGCCACAGAGGTAGCGGTCCGCCGGTTTCAGTTCAACGCCTCAGCCGCGCCACCAGCTCCACGTGCGGGGTCTGCGGGAGGCTGTCGAACGCGGCGAGTGAGCTGAGCGTGAAGCCCGCCGCCCGGAGCCGCTCGAGGTCGCGCGCGAGGCCGACCGGGCCGCACGCCATGATGTGCACGCGTCGACAGCCGAGCCGGTCGAGGGCCGCGCAGACCTCCTCGCCGAGACCGCGCCGCGGAGGGTTGGCGATCACGAGGTCGGGCGCGTCCGCCTGGGCGGTCAGGAACGCCTCCGCCGTCTGCGGCGCGACGCCCAGCGCGGCCGCGCTCTCCGCGTGACTCTCGGCCGCGCGCACCGTCTCGAAGCGCGCGCGGAGCCTGCGCGCGGTGGCGCCGCTCCCCGCGTAGAGATCCCACGCGAGCGCGCCCGAGAGCGGCTCCCCCTGCGCGTCGGTCAGCAGGCGATCCTGCGCCCGCGCGATCACATCGGGGTTGGGCTGCAGGAACCCGAGCGGGCCGACCTCGATCACCTCACCGCCGACGGTGGGCCGCACGGAGCCCTCCCCGCGCAGCACGCGCGCCTCGACCCCGCGCATGGCGTTGCCCCCCTCGCCGTGCACGCTCCACGCGACGCCGGTCGGCACCTGCAGGCGCTCGGCGAGGGCGGCGGCCGCGCTCTCCTCGCTCGCCGTGACGAGCGTGACCAGGATCCGCTCGCCGTCCGTCTTCAGCCAGACGTAGCGGAGGTCGCCGCGGCCGGAGCCCTCGTCGTAGGCGACGACGCCGAGCGCGTTCGCCTCGCGCGCCAGCTCGTCCGCGGCGGCGCTCAGGCCGGGGTGATCGACGAGGCAGCCCTCCATCGAGGCGCCGACGTGGGTGCCCTTGGCCCAGCTCCCGAGCGCGAGCTTTCCGTCTTCTTCGAACGCGACGCGCTTGCTCGACCAGCGGTAGCCCAGCCCGTCGCCGCCGATGACCTCCTGCACCTCGAGCCCGAGCGCGGCGAGCATCTCCCGCTTCTGCTCGCGCTGCGCGCGGATGGACAGCGCCATCAGGGGGCAGCCCCCGCAGCGCCCCTCCACCGAGGCGTGGCGAGGGCAGGGCGGCGTCCGGCGCTTGGGGTGCGGGGTGACGATCTCCGACAGCTCCGCGAAGTCGCGCGCGTGATGGCGGGAGCGGGCGGTGATCGTCGCGCGGATCGTCTCGCCGCCGAAGGCGCCGGCCACGCGCACCTCGCGCTCCGCGTGCACCGCGACCGCGTCCCCCTCGAGCGTGAGGTGGGTAGGTCGCAGCTCGATCCGATCGGCCGTCATCTCCGGGTGGTAGCAGGCAGATTGAAGCGAACGCCAGGCTCGCCCGTCGATCCCGACGTGCTCCAAACCCGCGAATCCGAACCCGGGGGGCTTTCCCCTCACCGTCGTAGGGTCCTCGCCACGACCCCCGCCTCTCTGGTAGGGCTCCGGCGAGTGATCTCCGCGATTGCGCCTACATGGGGCGCGCGGCCCGAGCCTTGCAGCCACTCCGGCTGCCCCTCGGGCGACCTCGCGTTCGCGAGAAAGGAAAGAGCCATGCTTCAGCTCCGGCAGACCACGCTCCTCTTGCTCATCGCCGCCGCCCTCGGCCTCTCCGGGTGCTACGGACGCGCCCGCGTCGCCTTCCGGGCGCAGGTGCCCTCCACCGTCACCGTGACGGCGGCCCCCCCGGCCGTGCGCCCCGCGGCCACGCAGCCCCCCAAGCCGGGGGACGACGCGGTCTGGGTGGCCGGCTACTACGAGTGGCGTGCCGGCGCCTGGGTCTGGGTCGACGGGCACTGGGAGCGTGACCGCGCGGGCTACGTGTGGGTCGCCCCGGTCGCGAACGACGTCGGCGGCCGCGTCGAGTACCACCCCGGCTACTGGCGCCCCGAGAGCGCGCAGCCCGCGCCGGCCTACCGGTCGGGCGGCAACGTGCGGGTGACCGCGCACACGCGCACCCAGGGTCACGTCGAGCCCGGGCCGACCGTCACCGCGCGCAGCCCGAGCCAGGGTCGCGTCGAGGCGCGCAGCCCGAGCGGCGGCAGCGTGCGGGCCAGCGGCGGCGCGACGGTGACGGCGCGCACCCCGAGCGGCGGCGCCCAGACGGGCGGCGGCGCGACGGTGACGGCGCGCACCCCGAGCGGAAGCGCGCGCACCAGCGGCGGCGCGACGGTGACCGCGCGCGGCGGCACGCAGGGAGGTACGGTGCATCGCGCCGACGACACCCCGGCCCGCGCGGAGGTCACCCGTCCCAGCGAGCGCGGCGCGACCACCGCGCGCGGCAGCGCCGTGGCCACCCGTCCGCACGAGCGAGGCGCGACCACGGCCCGAGGCAGCGCTCCGGCCACGCGTCCGCACGAGCGTGGCGCGACCACCGCGCGCGGCAGCGCGCCGACCACCACCCCGCGCACGCCTCCGACCGTGCAGCGCCCGACCCCCAGCGACAACCCGGGCGGCACCCCGCGCGCGCTGTCCTGCCAGGTCGACACCCCGCGCGCCCCCGAGGGCGGCATCGTCTCCATCACGGGCGTGTTCAGCGGTCAGGCTCGGGTGCAGATCGGCGGCCAGTTCGCGCCGACGGTCCGCCGCACGCAGGGTGAGATCAGCGTGCGCGTCCCGGGCAGCTCGGGCGGCGGCATGGTCCGCGTGCTCGACGAGGGTCGCACCGCCAACTGCGGCAACATGACCGTCATCGGGCGCTGATCACCCGCCCGCGAGGGTGACGACGATCTTGCCGTTGGCGCGGTCGTCGTCCATCGCGCGGTGGGCCTCTCGGAGCTCGTCGAAGTCGAACGTCGGCCCGCGCGTCACGCGCAACCGACCCGACTCGACGAGCTCCACGTAATTGGAGAGCTCCGCCGCGCTGATGTCGCTCGAGCCGCCCGAGTAGGCGGTCAGCTTCACCCCGGTCGGGATCTGCTCCATCGGCCGGAAGCCGCTCAGCTCCCACTCGCCGCCGAGGATGCCGGTCATGCAGACCACGCCGCCCGTCGCCGCGCAGGCGAGCGAGTCGAGCAGCGTCTTGGTGCCGATGAGCTCGAGCACGCGGTCGACCCCGCCCGGGAAGCAGGCGCGCACGTCGGCCGCGATGCGCTCCCCGTCGACGATCACGTGGTCGGCGCCGGCCTCCCGGAGGAGCGCGCCCTTCTTCTCGCTCCGCGTGGTCGTCGCCACCGTCAGCCCCGCCCGCTTGGCGAGCGCGAGCGCGGTCAGCCCGATCGACGACGTGCCCCCGCGGATCAGCAGCGTCTTCGCCCGCTCGATCTCGAGCCCCGTGTGCAAGCTCCCGTGCGTCGTCTGGAGCATCTCTGGCAGCGCCGCGAGCGCCTCCCAGTCCAGTGTCGTCTCGAGGGGGAAGACGTGATCGCGCGGGACCCGCGTCTGCTCGGCGTAGGAGCCGTCGTAATCGCGCCCCATGCCGCCCATCATCGCGGCGACCTTCTGGCCGGGCGCGAGATCGGTGCCCGGCGCGGCGATCACCTCGCCCACGCACTCGATGCCGAGCACCCGCGGGAAGCGCACCGACGGCGAGTCACCCCGGCGCGTGAACCACTCCGAGCGGTTCAGCCCGAAGGCGCGCACGCGGATCGACACCTCGCCCTCGCGCGGCGGCGGGACGGGCACGTCTCTCAGGAGCAGCTTCTCCGGCCCGCCCGCCTCCTCGATCACCCACGCGCGCATCGTCGTCATGTCCGCGACCCTGTGGCCCGCTGCCCCGATCCGCAATGCGCGCCGTCGATTGCCGGGGCTCTTCGCGCGTGAAAGACTCGCCCCCGCTCGCATGATCCGCATCCCCCCCGAACGGCTCTCTCCCGACGCGCTCGCGGGCGTGATCGACGACTTCGTGCTGCGCGAGGGGACCGACTACGGGCACGACGAGCCCACCCTCGACCGCAAGCGCGCGGAGGTCCGGCGGCAGCTCGACGACGAGGAGATCGTGGTGGTCTTCGACCCGAAGACCGAGACGGTGAACCTCATGCTCGAGCGAGACCTGCCTTCGGGGATGCGCTGAGGCGATCGGCGCGCCATCCTTCCGCGGCATGGAGGTATCCGAGCGCTGGCGCGGCTGGCAGAACGCAGAGCGGTACGATCACTTCGTCCGGCATCACGCCATCTACGGCTGGCTGAACGACCAGCTCGCCGAGCGCGCGGAGCTCGAGAGCGCGCAGCGGGTGCTCGACCTCGGCTGCGGCACGGGCGCCACGACCGCCTCGGTGCTCCGCCGCATCCGCCCCGACGCCGAGGTGCTCGGGGTCGACGCCTCCCCCGAGATGATCGCGGTCGCGCAGGCGAACACGCTCGACCCGCGCGCCGCCTTCGTCGTCTCCCCCGCGGGCGGGCTCGCCACCGTCGCGCGCGGCCGCTACGACCGGGTGCTCTCGAACGCCGCGTTCTGGCAGTTCCCGCACGCCGAGTCCGTGCTCGCGCAGATCGCGGCCCTCGTGCCGCGCGGCGGCTCGTTCGTCTTCAACGTCCCGAGCGAGCGTCGCCCCGGCGCGCGCGGCTCACACCCGTTCCAGGTGGCGCTCGCCCGCGCGGTCGAGTCGCGCACGGAGGAGCCGTTCGTGCCCACCGCGCGGCGCTTCGAGCCCACGGCGATGGCCGAGGCCGCGGCCGCGCTCGGGTTCGTGGAGGAGCTGCGCGAGGAGCTGGTCTACCGCGGCCGGCAGGGCGAGCTGATGGAGCTGATGAGCATCCCCGCGATGATCACCCCCATCGCGGCCGATCTCAGCGTGGCCGAGGCCGACGGAGCGCTCGAGGAGGCGCGGGCGCGCACCGACCCCGACGAGCGGGTCGAGGTGGCGTGGCTCTTCGTGCGCTATCGCCGGACCTGAAGCGCCGCGGACAGGAACGCGTGAACGCGCTCGGCGGTGTCGTCGCCCTCGACCGCGGCCGGCACGTGCCCCGCCCCGGGCACGACCACCAGCTCGGCGCCCGGGGTCGCAGAGGCCACGCAGCTCGCCTGGTGCGGCGTGACCACGCCGTCGCGCTCTCCGCTGATCACCAGCACGGGGTCCGTGGTCCGGCAGCGCGGCGTCGGCTTGGAGAGCAGGAGCGAGAGCTGCTTGAGCAGCGCCTCGTGCTCCTGAGGCGCGCGGACCTGACAGTGGGTCACCGCGTCGACGAAGCGCGCCGTCGGCGGGCGCCCGGTCTCGTGCGCGATCTCGGCCAGGAGCGCCTGACGCATCGCGTCCGTGGTCATGCGCCGCTCGCGTCGGACCCGCGGCCAGGCCAGCGTCGCTCGCTCGCGATCTCCGGCCGGCGGCGCGATCCAGACGTTGGCCTTGGGTCGCACCGCGCCTCTGCGCACCAGCTCGCGCGCCAGGAGCGCGCCCAGCGAGTGGCCGGCCAGCACGTCGAGCGCGCCGCCCATCCCGGCCAGGCCGCGCTCCAGCTTGGTGAGCGTCTCGCTCAGGCTGGGGGCGCGCCGCTTGCTCGCGCGCGCGCCATGGCCCGGCAGGTCGGGGAGCCAGACCTCGTAGTGCGCGGCCAGCTGCTCCGCGAACGGGAGGAGCACGTGGTGGTCGAGCCCGGGTCCCCCATGCAGGAGCACCACCCGCGGGCCGGCGCCGATGATGTGCGCGCGAAACACCTGGGGCAGCTCGTTGCTCTCGCGACGCCGCTTCATGGGGACGGCTCACCATCGCTGGCCCCGCCCCTTCGGTTCAACCCTTTCTGTCCTCGATGTCCCTGTCGGGGGGATCCCGGACCGATGTTTCCCTCGCGTGAGGGGGCCGAAACGGCCATGCTTCGAGGAGTGAGGAAGCGACGCACATCGAGCTTCATCATGCCGGAGGTCATCAGCCGTCTGCGGCGCATGCAGCCCGACGAGGCCTATGTTCAGGCCGCGCAGCGCGTGGTGCTGGACTGCCTGGCCGTGAAGCCCGGCGAGCGTCTCCTGATCGTCTATCAGCAGCGCGCGCCCTTCGAGGAGCTCGCCGCGGCGCTGATGATGGCCGCCGATGAGGTGGGGGCGGAGATCGACGCGGTCACCGTCACCAGCGACGAGACCTCGCCGCGCCTGATGGCCAAGCTGAAGGAGCGCTGCGACAAGGCGGCCGCGAGCGCGATGCTGGCCGGCTACGAGTTCTCGCGCGACATCCGCCGCGTGGTCGCGACCCCCGAGGGCGAGCGGCGGCATGTCCACATGCTCGGGCTCACCGACGCGGTCGTCCGGCAGTCGCTGCGCATCGACTACCGCGACGTGCACGCGCTCGGGGAGCGGCTGCGCGCGCGCCTGCAGCCCACGAGCGAGATCCGGGTCGAGAGCGCGGCCGGCACGTCGCTCACGGTCAAGGGCGACCCGAGCGCGCGCTGGATCAACGCGGGCGGCCTCCAGCACGGACCCGGCTGGACCAACCTGCCCGCGGGCGAGCTCGTCACCACGCCGAGCGCGGTGGACGGCGTCTTCGTGCCCGACGGCGGCCTCCGCCTGTCGGACGGCGCGATGCTCGACCGCGCGGTGCTGCGACGCATGCAGCTGACGTTCATGGGCGGGCGGCTCACCCAGATCGAGGGGCCCGAGGCGCAGGTCCAGCAGCTCGAGGCGCACCTGGACTCGGGCGCCGAGGGCCGCCGCGTGGGCCAGATCATCTTCGGCACCAACGTCGGCGTCATCGCGCCGATCGGCGTGGCGTGCCAGGACGGGAAGCTCCCGGGGCTGCACCTCGTGCTCAGCTACACCGCGCCCGAGGTGACCGGCGCGCGCTGGTGCGGCGAGCTGCTCGTCCAGCTCCTGGGCCGGCAGAGCACGGTGCGGATCGACGGCGTGACGGTGATGGACAAGGGCCGCTACGTCGCGGACCTCTGATCGATCCGGTCGAGCACGAAGGCGACGATGCGGTCGCACCGCTCGCCCGCGAACGAGAAGGCCTCCCCCACCAGCGCGTCGGCGCGCTCGTAGAGCCACTCGCGCAGGGTACGGCGCGCCCGGTGGAGGCGGACGCGCACGGCCTCCTCGCTGAGCTCGAGGCAGGCGGCCGTCTCGCGCGTGTCCAGCTCCTCGAGCTCACGCATCACGAAGACCACGCGGTAGCTCTGGGGCAGCGCGTCGATCGCCTCCTCGAGCAGCGCGCGCAGCTCTCCGTCTCCGGCCAGCTGCTCGGGGGAGCGCGCGGGCGCGGTGAGCGCATTCTCGTGGGGCTCGGGGGCCAGCTCCAGGTCGTCGAGGCGCCCGCGCTTGCGACGGCGCCGCAGCGACTCGTTGACCGCGATCCGGGTCAGCCAGGTCGAGAAGCGCGCCCGGCCCTGGAACTGCCCGAGCTTGGCGTAGGCCGTCAGGTAGGACTGCTGCACCGCGTCCTCGGCCTCCGCGTCGTCCTTCAGGATCGCGCGGGCCGTCCGGAACAGCCGTTGGTTGTGCCGGCGCATGAGGACCTCGAAGCGAGCGGACTCGCCGTCGAGCACCTCTTCGACGACCGCCTCGTCGCTGGCCGGATCGTGCGCCAGGGCGGGGCCACGGAGCTGGGGAAGCGCCATCGGGAATTCTCCTTCGGAGAGGGGAGTCTCGCGGCCGCACTCATGTTACCGGCGCAGGCGTTACGAGCGCAGGCAACAGTTGGGTACGGCGCTCACGCCGACAAGCCCGCGTCTGGCAGCGTCGGCGAGAGGGCGAAGGCCTTCGCGCTCCGGCTCGCCTCGGCCTCCCACCACGCCTGCGCGCGCGCCGCCGTCCAGCCCGCGGCCAGGCCGGTCTCCCGCAGCGCGTCCTCCAGCGCGGCCACCGAGGCGGGGCGGTCCGCCGGATCCTTCGCGAGGCACGCGAGCACCAGCGCCTCGAGCCGCTCGGAGACGCCGAGCGCGGGGTCGAGCCCGGGCGGCGGCTCCTGCGCGTGGGCGAAGATCTGCTGCATCGGGTGCGAGCGGTCGGGGAAGACCATGTGCCCCGAGAGCAGCTGGTAGGCGACGCAGCCGAGCGCGTAGAGATCGGAGCGCGGCGTGGCGTCGTCGCCCTGGGCGAGCTCGGGGGCCATGTAGGCCGGCGTCCCGGGCACCGCGCCGAGCTCCGTCAGCTTCGCGTCCGGCTCCGTCGCCTCGACCTTCACCAGCCCGAAGTCCAGCACCTTGACGAAGTCTCGGTCCGCGCCGCGCCGGCAGACGAAGAGGTTGGCGGGCTTGATGTCCCGGTGGACCAGCCCGTTCTCGTGCGCGTCCCGGAGCGAGTGGCAGACCTGGAGCAGCAGGTGCACGACCCGCTCCTCCGGCATCACGCCGTGGCGCTGCGTCAGGGCCTCGAGGTCCATGCCCTCGAGCAGCTCCATCACGTAATAGAAGCTGCCGTCGTCGGCGCGCCCGAAGTCGTAGACCTCGATGGTGTGCGGAGAGGTCAGCACCGCCGTCGCGCGGGCCTCCCGCTCGAAGCGCGTCAGCGTTCGCATCGCCTCGTCGCTGTCCCGCGCGCCGAGCAGCTCCGGTCGGACGAGCTTGATCGCGGCCGGCCGGGCCAGGGTGCGGTGGTCGGCGCGCCAGACCTCGCCCATCCCGCCCACGCCGAGCCGCTCGATCAGCCGGTAGGCCCCCATCTCCTGCGCGCGCCGCACCGTCTCGCCCAGGCGGTAGAGCGTCCGCGCGATGAAGACGGCCACGGGGATCACGACGACGTTCGGCAGCAGGAGCCACAGCCAGAGGTTCCACGGCGGGGTCGGGTTCGACGTCAGGAGCAGGGTGATCCCGAGCGCGGCGGCGTCCGCGATCGTCGCGCCGACCGCGGCCGCGGCCATCTTCACGGGCGGCACCGGGGCGATGACGGCGATGAAGAGCACCACGAGCGCGACGGGCGAGACGCCGCGCACGACGTCGCTCTCGACGTAGGGGAGCCAGTGTCGGAAGAGGCCCGCCACCAGCGACATCGCGACCACGCACACGAGGCTGAGGTCGATCTTGCGCGAGGGCTCGAGCCGCTCGGTCTTGTTGATGGCGAACATCGCGGCCGCCACCGCGAGCCCGACGCCGATGACCCAGATCGGACGCGCGGTCCCGGCGCGCGCCCCGAGGTTGGGCTGCCGGAGCAGCAGCAAGGGCAGCGTGAGGAGCCCGATCGCCACCCCGAGCGCGGCCGTGAGCCTGAGCCGCTGCACGGCCAGCTGTGACAGGTCGGCCGCGCCGCTCAGCGAGGCCCCCGCCTCACCCGACCTCCACGCGCGGACGAGGCCGTCGTCTGCCATCGCCTCGTTTGTACCACGCGGGCCGCGCGCCTTGCGCACCGGGCCGCTTGGTCCGAGGGTGAGTCGGGAACGGAGGCGAGCATGGCGAAGGCGAGCTGGAACGGGACGGTGATCGCACAGAGCGACGACTTCGAGGTCGTCGAAGGGAACGTCTACTTCCCGCCCTCTGCGCTGCGGGAGGGACACTTCCGGCCGAGTGACCACACGAGCGTCTGCGGCTGGAAGGGCACCGCGAAGTACTACGACGTGGTCGTCGGCGACGACGTCAACCGCAACGCGGCCTGGTTCTATCCGGACGCCATGGAGAAGGCGAAGAACATCGAGGGCTACGTCGCCTTCTGGAACGGCGTGAACGTCGAGAGATAGCGAGCTACCGTCGCGCCATGCGCGCCACGCTGCTGTGCTCGATCTCGATCTGCCTCGCGGCCTGCGCGGGCAGCGCCTCGCGGGAGCCGATCGAGCCGGTTCGGGGCGAGCCGCCCAGGAACGAGCCACGCGGGGAACCGGGGCCCTCGCTCTCGCGCCTGATGGTGGAGGCGGTGCGCGGCGAGCGCTCCCTGGCGAGCGTCGTCGACCGCGACCGCGGCCTCGTCTACGTGCTCTGGCAGACCGACGCCTCGGACGAGGATCCGCGGGCCGACGAGCAGGGCGTCATCCGGCAGGCCGAGCGGCTCTGCGGCGAGGACCTCGACGCGGCGATCGCGCGACTGGACGCCGATCTCCAGCGACGCAATCAGGACCCGAGCGATGAGCCGTCGATCTCGTGCGTGGACGAGACCTGCTCCCACCGCGCGCTGATGGAGTTCGACGTGATGGGCGAGTACGTGTTCGTCCGGGGCGCGCAGCCAGCGGTGCTCGATCATGTCGTGCACGTCGAGGGGCACCTCACCGACGAGGCGACGTCCGGGGCGCGCCGCTGGGTGGACGAGCGGCTCAGCGAGCTCGCCGGCGGATCCTGCGCGCGCTGATCAGCCCGAGGAGGGCGAGCCCCCAGCCGAGCGCGGTGGGCGAGCGGCCCGAGACGCGACAGCCGCAGCCGCTCGAGAGTGGCGCTCCGTCGCCCGCGTCGACGGGGACGAAGGCGCCGCCGTCCGCGCGGCCCTCGCCGCCATCCGCCCCACCGTCCGCGGGCCGGGGAGGCGTCACGCCCGCGTCGGCCGGCTCCCAGGGCGCCACGTCCAGGGTGGTCACGCGGATCTGGATCTGATCGTCCGCGGGGCCGCCCTGCCCGGGATCGCCGAACCAGGCCACGCCCTCCTGCACGAGGTTGAAGTACTGCGGGTAGTCCCCGGGGCCGAGCGGCGCGCGCACGCTGAACACGAAGCGGCCCGTCTCGTTCGGCGCCACCACGCGGTCGATGGTCGCGGCGCGGTGGTCGCTCGGCCAGTCGTCGCCCGCGATTGGGCTCGCGCCGTCGCGCGGCTCGGTCGTGCCGAGGAAGGTCTCCCCCGGCCGCCACGTCTCGGTGCCCACGTTGCGCATCTCGAGGTATCCGCTCGAGGGCTCCCCCGGCGCGAGCTCGAAGGGCGCGCTGGCGAGCGGGAAGCTCTGCGCGACGTACTGCGCGCCCCAGGCGGGCCCGCCGGCCATGCCGCTCCGCAGGTCGTTCAAGCGCGCGTGCAGGTGGTCGCCCGGGCACGCGGTGGTCGAGCCCGAGTGGTCGCGGTGGCCTTTGATGCTCGTGGCGTCGCGGGGGATCGCGTAGATCTCCGCGAGGCCCGCGATCACCCCGGCCGCGCCTGCGATCATTCCGTCCGGCGGGACCTGCGGGGGGAAGCTCGTGCAGTCGCTCGTCGGGTGGAAACACCCCATGAACGACACGCCGATGTTGCCCGTGTTGTGGCCGCCCACGTGGGCGCCGAGCAGATGCACGGGCCGGCCCTCCCAGACGCGTCCGTCGAGCGACACGAGGAAGTGGTAGCCCACGTCGCACCAGCCGCGGCCGTCCATGTGGTAGCTCTGGATGCCGCGCAGGTTGCTCGCGGGGTCGCCCATCGCCGCGGTCACGGTGTGGTGCACGGCGATGCGGTACTTGCTCGCGTTGTTGTCCGAGCAGCGCGTCGCGCGCGCGCCCCAGTCCTCTCGTGGGATGACGCCCAGGGCCGCGATCTCCGCGCTCAGGCCCAGGCGAGCCGCGCCGACGTCGGGACGCTCGCGCACGGGCTCGGGGATCACCGCCGACCAGGTCAGGAAGGTGACCTCGCCCTCGACCCGCAGCTCGACCTCGGACGCGACCCGGTCGAGATCCGTCACCGCGACCAGCATCCCGTCCTCGCGCCACGTCACGCGCATCGGCTGCCAGGTGCCCGGGCCGCTCGCGTCGAGGGCGCGCGCATAGAGCCGCGGCGTGATCTCGCCCGCGAGGGTCACCAGCGCCGACGCACGTGTGGCGCCAGCGGGGGTGTCCAGTCGCAAGATGGGTTCCGCCCTCAGCGCCTCGCCGTCCACCGATTGCTCGGGGATCTCCACGTAGGCCTCCTCCGGTTCGTCGGGGATCGAGGAGGGGCTGCAGCCGGTCAACAGACAGCAGAAGACGGCGAGTCGGCGAAGCACGCCTGCCAGGATAGCGCAGACCTCACATCTGGAGGTGGAAGTGCGGCGGGCGGCCCTCTTCGAGGAGGGAGACGTCCGGGAAACCCTCGACGACCTGCTGGAAGATGCGCCGCTCGCGGCGGCTCATGTCCCGGCTCCGGACGTCGACCGCGCTCGCGCGGAGGTGCCGAGAGATGAAGCAGCCGCGTCGGACCTGGCGACGGATCACCCGCGCGATCTCCCGCACGCAGCGGCTGCGCGGGCGGCGGCGGCAGTCGTGATAGGTCGACTGGATCTCCGAGGCCGCGTCGAAGTCCCGGTAGAGGTGGGTCAGCCGCACGCCCAGCCGGAGCTTGTCGTACATCGCGTCGGCCTGCTCCCGCGGGGTGCGGGTGCCGCTCGTGACGTGGATGCCGCGGCCCGTGCGGCGGTGGAACGCGTCGGCGATCTGCGCGAGCGTGCCGCGCATCTCGGGGGCCAGCCGCACGCCCTCGGCGAGGGTGTAGTGGGGCGCCTCGGCCCGGCTCGGCTCCGGGCCGAGCGCGAAGGCGACACAGAGGAGCGCGCCCATCCACCACGGCAACTGCTTTCGCACCGCCCCCGAAGCTACCAGCGACCGGGCCGTGGTCCGAATTTATGGAGACGCGTTCTCGGGAGGCGCGAGCGGCTCGATGGGCTCGAGGGCCACCTCCACCACCACGTGCGCGTTGCTCGCCACGTCCAGCTCGCGCGTCGTGTCGTGGTAGCCGTCGGCGAGGATCGTCACCGCGTGCTGGCCCGGGGCCACCTCCTCGAGGCGCAGCGGCGCGGTGCCCCGGCTCGCTCCGTCGAAGAGCACCATCGCGCCGACGTCCGGCACCGTGCGCACCTCGATCGTCGCGCGGCCGCCCATCGTGAACCAGACCCAGCCGCCCGCGATGCCGAGGGTCAGGAACACCATCGCGAGGAGGACCTTCGCGAAGAACCCGCCCGAGGATCGATGCGGCGGGGACACGGGCTCGGAGCGGTCGAGGCGCTGTCGGGCCGTGGGCTCGCGGGCGGAGCGCTTCCGGTCCTCGGCCTCCTCCGTGGGCATGAGCGAGCGGATGACCTGCGAGTCGATGCGCTGGGGGGCGACCGAGACGTCGTCGCTCTCGGGGTCTGGATCGGGCGGCGGCAGCTCCGCGGGCGGCACCAGCACCGGCGGGATCGACTCGCCGGCCTCGTTCATCTGCGTCGTCGGCGGCTCCTCGTCGATCGCCTGCCCCGGATCCGTCACGGGGATCGGGGGCTCGGTGATCTCGGTGGCGCTGAAGAAGACCTCGTCCGGTCCGACCGGGCCGCCGCCGTCGAAGGACGCGACCATGTCCAGATCGATCGTCGGGTACTCGGTCGCCCACTCGGGGTCGGGGGCGCCGGCGTCGGGGATCTGGAGATCCACCACCGAGGTGCGGCGGGGCTCGTCGGTGGGTCGGACCTGCGGTCGGCCGAGCTGGTCGAAGGCCTCGAGCCGACCCCGCTCGAGGTGGAACTCCTTCCGGAAGGCGTCGCGCATCCAGCCCACCGTGGAGACGCGGTCGAAGTTCGGGTCGACGTCGCTGACGAAGCGGAGCAGCGCCTCCTTCATGTCCCGCGCGCTCTGCCATCGCAGATCGGGGTCGCCCGCGAGCGCGCGGTCGAGCACGGCGGAGAAGTCGTCCGGCACGTCCGGCCGCAGCTTCTGCACCGGGAAGGTGCGCGCGTGCCGCACGTTCTCCATCGCGTCGTAGTTGTTCTCGCGCGCGAAGAGCGAGCGGAGGGTCAGCAGCTCCCAGAGGCAGGTGCCCACCGCGAAGAGATCCGAGCGGTGGTCGATGCGCTTCCCCTGCACCTGCTCCGGGCTCATGTAGCCGACCTTGCCCTTGAGCACGCCCGCCTGGGTGTGGGTGCTGCGCGAGGCGGCCTTGGCGATGCCGAAGTCGATGACCTTCACGCGCCCGTCGAAGCTCACCAGCACGTTCTGCGGCGAGACGTCGCGGTGGATCAGGTGCATCGGCGCGCCGCGCTTGTCGGTGCGGGTGTGCGCGTAGTGCAGCGCCTCGCAGAGGTGCGCGCCGAGCCACGCGACCAGCTGGGGCGAGAGCTGCGCGCCGAGCAGCCGGCAGCGGCGGATGATCTGGAGGAGATCCTTGCCCCAGACGAAGTCCATCGCGAGGTAGTGGCTGCTGCCCACGCGGCCCAGCTCGCGGATCTGCACGATGCCGGGGTGCTCGAGCTGGCCGGCGATCTTGGCCTCGTCGAGGAACATGCGGATGAAGTCCGCGTCGGCGGCGAGCGACGGCAGGATGCGCTTGACCGCCAGCAGATCGCTGACCTGACCGCCCTCGCCGAAGTGCTTGGCGAGGTAGACCTCCGCCATGCCCCCGGTCGCCATCCGCTCGAGGAGCAGATAGCGGCCGAACGCGGCGAAGCGCGGTGGGGCGGGGACGGCGGACGGAGACGGCATGCGGGCGCTCGCGCCAACTTACGCGGGCGGGCGCGAAATCTTCAACGTGATTCGCCGGTTCGACGCGCGCCTATCAGCCGCGCAGGCGGTCGCGGAGCCCCTCGACCTCGGCTTCCCAGCCGTCGAGATCACCCGCCTCTTCGTAGATCTCGCGCAAGGCGGACTCGCCGAGGACCACGCCGAGCGCCTGCAGCGCCCGCGGGGTGATCTCGTCGAGCTCGGCGCCCGGGTTGTCGAAGCACCACTGACGGACCTCTTCGGGCAGCGACGACGCGGGCTCGCTCGCGAGCGCGGCGACGGTCTCCGCGGCGGCGATGGCGCGCGACGCGGAGCGCGAGTCGGGGGCGTCCCCCGCCTCGTCGAGCTCCAGCACCTCGTCCAGCGAAGACACCACCCACTCCAGGTCGGGCGCGTCCTCCAGGTGCTCCACCCAGCGCATGGCCGCTTCGTTCTCGAAGCTGCCGGTTCCCCAGACGCGAAGGTCACCGCGCTCGGATGATCGGACCGAGACCGCTCGCATGCTTGCTCTCCTTCAGGCGAAAATGGACCGCGAGCCCGTCACCGGGCCGCGACCCCCGCAGCGCTGATAGATCAACGCGGGGTCCGGATGCAAGGCTTCGATCTTTTTTGGTGCCCGCCGCGCGCCAGCGGCGTTCAGCCCGGGGGCGCGTGGCTCTCGGGCCGCTCGAGGCCGAGGATCTGGGCCTGAGCGCCGCTGAGGAGCAGGTGGAGGCGGAGCGGCGCGGGGTGATCCTGGCCGGGGCTCCGGGCCGTCACGTCGAGCACGACGTAGCCGTCTTCGGGGCGCGAAGGAGAGAGCGCCGGGAGCGGGACGCAGAGCTCCCCGGTCGAGCCGTGGTGAACGGTGGGCGTCGCGAGCGGGGTCAGCGGCTCGCCCGCGTAGGCGCGCGCGGAGTGCTCGCGCCCCGCGGCGTCGCGCAGCCCGCTCGTGATGGAGAGGTCGGTGACGCACAGCTCGGCCCCGGCGGCGGAGCTGCGGATCCGCGGGTCGGCGAGCGGCGACAGGCGCGTCAGGTAGCGCTCGAGGATGCGCGCGCGGCGTCCCTCGAGGACGCGCACCAGCTCCCGCTCCACCGCAGGATCCGCGTAGCGGCCGAGCCGCGCCACCGCCTCGAGGTGCGAGCGATCGAAGCGCGCGATGATGCGCGCCATCCACGCCGAGTCCGCCTCCGAGCGGGCGTCGAACGCGCCGTTCCAGTAGTCGGGGCGGAACTCGTCCGGGTCGAAGTGCTCGACGTCGAAGTTGCCCAGGACCTCGGGGCCGTCCGGCGCGTCGTCCCACGGGCGGTGCACGATGCCGAGGGTCAGCGCGTCCTCGACGACGTGCTGGGTGTCGAGCCACTGCGAGTGGCCGAAGCGGCGCGCGCGGCGGTGGTTGCCCTCGACGAGGCCCAGGCACTCACCGAAGTCGATCACGTAGTGGCGCACGTAGCCGCCCTGGCTCCCGCGCTCGACCCAGGCGCTCAGCGTGTTGTGGGGGCGCGCGTCCCAGCGCCCGACCCAGGAGGCGAGCACGAACATGCCCCGCAGCTCGCGGCGCCGCTCGTGCGGGATCACGTCGTTCGGGTCGCCCTCGCGCGTGCCGCGGTAGTCCCAGGGGCCGATCGGGCGCCCGTCGATGAAGAGGCTCACGGCCGCGCGGTAGCGGCCATCCGCCGCCCGGTGCGCCGCGTCCAGCACGCGCTCGACGTGCTCGGGCGTCAGCGGCTCCTCCGCCCCGCCCGCGCGGCTGAGCGTCGCGTCGGCTGCGATCACCAGCTCGTCTCGCTCGAAGTGGACCACACGATTGCAAGGCACGTGATAGCCCGCCGCGTGAAAGATCGACGAGACGACCGCGTCCGCGGCGGTGGCCTGCTCGGGCTGCTGAGCCCGGTCGATCTTGAGCACGTAGCGGTTCTCGTCCGCGTCTTCGATCTGGAAGCCGAGGGTCGCGCCGTCGACCTTGCCGGCGACGATGCGCCACGGCCGTCGCACGTCCATGTCCTGCTCGGGACACGCGCCGCGCGCGACCTCGGCCGGGCTCATCGGGCGCCGAGACAGCCGGTTCTCGTACCAGCTCGAGTCCGGGACCTCGTCCAGCGCGTTGACGTTCAGCGAGCGCGTTCCCGGCTCGAACAGCCAGACGCGGCTCAGCGGCCGGAACAACAAGCTGTCCATGGCCGGCCACGAGTTGGTCACGTGGGTCTCCTCCGGCGCGGGCCGGAAGGGGCGCCGGTCCGCGTCGTCGTCCCAGATCACCGGGCGCGCCGCGAAGCGACGCAGGCTGGAGCCGCCGCACGCGCTCATGGCGAGCGCCGCGGCGAGCAGGGGGAGGGAGCGCAGTGCGACCTTCTTCACGCCCCTTCTCCTAGGACCACACGCGCGCGACACAATCTGGAGCACTTCAATCTTCCTCCTCCTCCTCCGCGTCACCCTCGCCGGGGCCGGGCACTCCGTCGTCCCATTGCTCGTTGCCGTTCATCTGCTTCTTGACCGGCCCCATCACGCGCAGGGTCAGGAAGCTCACCAGGCTCAGCACCACCGCGACCTCGTAGAGGCCGTGCGCGACCGCGGCGCCGATCCCGGCCGTCCCCCAGAGCGCCGCCGCCGTGGCCGCGCCGAGCACCCGCTCGCGTCGCTTCAAGATGGCGCCACCGCCGATGAAGCCGATGCCGGTGAGCACTCCCTGGAGCACGCGCGCCTGCGCGTCCGGCGCGCCCTCGAACGCCGAGCGCGCCATCATCACGAACGCCGCGCTGGCGACGGCCACCAGGGGGAACGTGCGCAGCCCCATCGTCCGCGTGCTCTTCTCGCGATCCCAGCCCACCGGAAGCGCGATCACGAAGGCGAGCGCCAGCGCGATCACGTTGACGCTCAGCTCGACTGCGTCGAAGCGGTGCAGGTGAAGGCGAGTGATGATCTCTTCCACGCCCCACCTGGGAGCACGCGGTGTGCCGGCTTGCCTCGCTCGCGTCTGTCGTCTCCGCGGCGTGTCGCGATGCCACGCCGTGGTGTCCGAGCGCCGCCCGAGCGGTGCAGCCCGTCCGCACGCGCGGCTGGTTCGGGTCTTGCGGACTCCTCGGGAGACCCTCAACCCAGGAGCGACCGAGATGGAAGACGACGACCTGAACCTCGACCCGAACACAGACGACCTCGAGCCCAGCGACGAGGTGTATGACGTGTTCGAAGACGACGGCGACGGCCCGCCCAAGCGTCAGCCCCTCAACCCGGGGATCGACGATCTGGGGCGGCGCTATCTCGAGGACGCGACGGAGGCGCCGGCCAAGCCGATGAAGAAGCGAACTCTCCAGAGCATCACCGCCTACCCGCTCGCGGATCTGTTCCGACGCTGATCGCGATCAGAAGGACGCGACGACCACGGTGATGTTGTCGAAGCCGCCGCCGGCCTTGGCGGCCTCGATCAGGTTCGCGCAGACCTCGCGTGAGGTGTGCGCGCCGCGGAGCTCGCTCAGCATCGCCGCGTCGGAGACGTGCCCGGTGAGCCCGTCGCTGCAGATCAGGACGCGGTCGCCGGGCTCGAGCGTCAGGGCGTGCGCCTCCGCGTTCACCGTCTCTCCGCCGCCCCCGACCACGTTGACGAGGATGTGGTCGAAGCGGCTCGGCCCCGCCGGGATGGCCCCGGACTCCCGCAGCGCCTGGCCGACCGTGTGGTCGCGCGTGATCTGGACCAGGCTCTCGCCGCGCTGGAGATACAGGCGGCTGTCGCCCGCGTGGCTGACGTAGAGCTTCGGCCACAGCACGTACCCCACGGTCAGGGTCGTGCCCGGGTTGAGCTGGTCGATCTCCTTGCGGAGCGCGACCTTCTCGAGCCGCGACTGGCACTGACTGAGCGCGTTCCCGAGCTGCTCGCAGAGCTCCTTCTCGTCTTCTTCGTTGGGCGCGGTCACCCACGGCATCGCGTAGAGCGCGAACTGGGCGATCATGTCGACCGCCACCGCGCTGGCCACCTCTCCGCCCCCGTGCCCGCCCATCCCGTCGGCGACCATCAGGAAGGTCCCCTTGGGGCCCGGGATGCGCCGCTGCGCCTCCGGCATCGAGAGCGAGGCGTCGCGCACCTCGAGCCAGCGGCCGAGGTCGGCGATCAGGTAGGTGTCCTCGTTGTGGTCGCGCACGCAGCCGATGTCGGTCTGACCCGCCACGTCCATCGGGTGCGCCTCGGGCGCCTTGCGCGCCGCCTGCCGCGGACGCAGCACGGGGAGCGTCTCGTCGGCGAAGTCTGGTCCGTTCCACTCTTCCGCCATCAGCCTCCCTTTCCGCGCCTGGAGCATACTCTGAATCGCTCTCCGCGGCGCCATCCTTCCGGAGATGGCGGACCCTCGTCGGCGGTCTCCATCACCGGAGTGGCGCGGCGGCGCCCAGCGGTCCATCATCTTGCTCGCGTGAGGACGTCGTGCAGAGAGTGATCGTCGTGCGTCCCTACCCGGCGCGTATCCGGAGGAAGGTGTTCGGCATCCTCCGGTCGGTCGGGCTGAGCATCGTCGACGCGGACATCATCGCGGCCGGCACCTCCGACGACGAGGTCATGGCGAGGCTGGCGAGGGAGGGCCCGTGCGCGGCGCTGCTGGTGCCCTTCCATGCCCACCGCGACGCGAACGGCGATCTCGTCAACGGGCTCGAGGTGCTGCGCCGCCTGCCGGGGGAGGCGCCGCGTCTCGTCGGCACGGCCGTCTTCTGCCCCATCTCACGCATGGGGCGGGCGGCCGCGGACTTGATGCTCACGCGCTCGAAGGAGAGCGGCGGGCTCGACCGCGCGGAGCTGTCCAAGGTGCTCTTCCTGCACGAGGGTGACCTCGACGCGCCCGAGATCGGCGGCCGCGTGCGACGCCACGTCGGTGCCCTCGGCGAGCGCTAGCGCGAGTCGACGAAGAACTCGACGCGGCGGTTCTCTTCGTTGCACGCGTCGCTCTCTTCCCGGCAGATCGGGTAGGTCTCTCCGTAGCCCTGGAACGTGACCTCCTGCGTCACGCCCTGGCTGCGGAGGTACTCGGCCACCGCCTCCGCGCGCGCGGCGGACAGCTCCTGATTGTGCTGGACCTCGCCGTCGACGCTGGTGTGCCCTTGCACCTGCACGCGGAAGATCTCCTCGTGCTCGCCCAGCAGCTCGCAGATGCGGTCCAGGACGGGGAAGGACGGCTCGAGGATCTCGGCGCTGTCGTGCCCGAACTGCAGCTGGTGGTTGAAGACGATGCGGTTGCCCCGCAGCTCCACCTCGAGCGGCTCCTCCCCCTCCGCGACGGGCGGCGTCGACGCGCCGCAGGCGGAGGCCGAGAGGAGCGCGCCGAGCAACCCGAGGAGGGTGCGTCGGCGGAGTCGTGGGCGGGCGGTGAGAGATGTGGTCATGGGAGTCCTCCGAAGCCGGCCGAGCATACGACGTGGGCCGCTCGAGGTGGACAGCGAAGGCGCCGGCGCTATCACGCGGCTGAACATCTCGAGGCCGACCGACGTCGGAGGATCGACTCATGCGAACCCTCTCCATCTCATCTCACGCGGCGCTCGCGCTGCTGGTCCTGACCGGTTGTTACGTGGAGCGCGTGGACGACCCCGTGCGCCACGGAGGCGTCGTCACCGCGGAGGTGCCGCGCCCGCGGGGGCCCGAGGACGTCCAGATCGCCGACAACGTTCACTTCGGCGAGACGCGCGAGGGGCAGTTCACGGGCCAGGACGGCGTCGCCATCGGCTACGTGCTCGCCGCGGCGGCGGGGACCTCGTTCGGCGTCGCGCTGACGGCGGAGCCGACCAGCGAAGTGCTCGTCTACGGCCCCCTCGCGGAGGGCTGGCACGACGCTCCCTTCCTCGCGCGCGGCGGCGGCGATGGCGAGCTGAGCGTGAGCGCGCCGCAGGACGGGAGCTACCTGCTCGCCGTGCTCGGTCCGGCCGGCACCCACCGCGGCTTCTCGCTCACCGTGCGCTGCGCCTCGGAGGAGTGCCGCGTGGAGTGCGGTGAAGGGGGCGCCTGCCCGACCGGATCTCAGTGCGCGTTCGTGCAGTGCATCCGCGCGCCGTGCCCCTCGTACTGCCAGGGCATGCCGCCGGTCAGCGAGCCTCCGGAGGCGAGCGAGCCGCCGGGCGCGGGCGGAGACCGGATGGGGACCGAAGGCGAGACCTGTGGGACCCGCGGGTTCGCGCCCTGCGGGGAGGGCCTCTTCTGCCGTCACCCCGAGACCGCGCGGTGCGGAGAGACCGACGCGCCCGGAACGTGCCAGCGCCGCCCCGACATGTGCACCCGCGAGTACCGGCCGGTCTGCGGCTGTGACGGCCGCACCTACGGCAACGCCTGCGGCGCCTGGGCGAACGGCGTCTCGGTCCGCCACCAGGGCGAGTGCGGTGGGCAGCGCCCCGACCCGGGCGCGCAGGCCTGTCGGCGCACCGGCTGCGGCGACGAGCTGTGCGTGGATCCGAGCCGGGGCGACATGATGGGCACCTGCGTCGCCCGCCCCGAGCACGCCTGCTACCGCAACGCGACGTGCGAGAGGCAGGCGGGCGGTGACTGCGGCTGGACGCAAACCCCCGAGCTCCGCGCCTGCCTCCAGAGCCCGCCGCCGCTCCGCTGACCAGCCTGCGTGCTCCTTGCCCGTGCCCTTGCCCCTGCCCCTGCCCCTGCCCGCGAATCAGCGGACGCAGTGTTCGAGGACGCGACGAGATTCGAGACGACTCGTTCGAGCTGCCCGAGCGCCGTCGCCAGCGCGGCCTGGTGCGCTTCTCCGCGGCGCGCGATCGCCGCGCCATTCGGTAGAAGCGGAGGTTGGCGCTCGAGCTGAACTCGCTCAGCGCCTTCGGTGATGTTCGCCACGCCTCGAGATCCGAGGGCAGGGGCAGGGGAGCAGGCTGCTTCTTCAGCCGCCTGCCAGGCCGTCGAGCACGTGCTTCGCGAGCACGAAGGCGGTCAACGTGCCGGTGAGCACCTCGCGCTCACCGACGCGGGCGCGGACCTCGACCTGGCGCTTCTTGCCCTGGGCTTCCTGGACGCGCGCGCTCGCGACGACCGTCTCGCCGACCTTCACCGGGGCGGTGAATCGGAGCTCGGCCGCGCCGAGGACCACGAATGGATCGTTGACGGCCAGCATCGCCGCGTGGTCGGCCAGCCCGAACACGAACCCGCCGTGCACGAGGCCGCGCTCGTCGGTGCCCATCTCCTCGGTCGTGACGAAGCGGGTGGTCGCCTCCCCGTCGGAGAGGGACACGATCTCGCCGCAGAGCCGGGTGGAGATCTTCGGGTGCGTGTTCGGCTTCGTCATGGATCAGCCTGCGCGGAAGACGAAGAAGAGCACGCCGGTCCCGACGCAGCTGCCGAGCACGAAGACGATCCCGAGGCTGACGAGGAAGAGCATCATCGGGCTCATCCCACCGCCGCCCTGCGCGGGCTGCGCGACGGGTGCGGGCTGCTGGGGCGCCTGCGGCTGCCAGGGTGAGCCGCCGGGTCCCCACCCGCCCGGCGCGGCCGCGCCAGCTCCCTGAGCGGCCGACGCGCTGCCCGGGCTGCTCACGGGCGCCGGCGTCGCCGGAGCTGGGGTGGGCTGCGCGGTGGGCGGACCGGGGAAGGGCGCGTTCGCGCCCGAAAAGGGCGACGCGGGCGCGGGAGCGGCGCCCGGAGGCTGCGGCATCGCGGGCGCAGGCGGCTGGGGTGGCGCGGGCTGCGCGGGCGCGATCGGGCCACCCGCGGACGGGGGCGGCGCGAACGGATCGGGCTGCGCGTGCTGCTGCGCTTTGAGCCGCTCATCGTAGGACGGACCCATGGCGGTCTGGGCGTAGGCCGGATCGATCGGCGTCTCGCGCTCGCCGCCTCCGCGGCCCTGCGCTTCCAGCATCTCATCGAACGACGGCGCCGAGATCATCGTCGGCTGCGCATCGAGCTCTTCGTCGTCTCCGCTCACGTCTCGGCCACTATCCCCATGAACTGCCCTCCTTGAAAAGGATGAGAAGCTCGTAGCTCATTCTCGGTCATCGTCACCTCTCCGGCGTACCGCCGCCGCGCCGAGGATCGCCGCGCCCGTGAGCGCGCCCAGCGAGTCGCGCGCGCCCGCGCCGGGGGCGCTGCAGCCGCAGCCGCCGTCCTCGTCGGTCGGGGCGCCCGCGTCGACGAGGCTCCCCGCGTCGCCGCCGGCTCCGCCGTCAGCGGTCGGCGTCACGCCCGCGTCGAGGTCCACCCCACCATCGGTCGGCGGCGTGACGGAGGGGAAGGGCCCGGTGATCACCAGCGTCAGGCCGTCGACCTGCATGTTCACGAAGAGCGCGTCGCCGTAGGGGGAGAAGGTCACCCCCGCGAGCTCGCTCGAGCTCCGCGCGTTGCGGGCGAAGTCGTAGATCTCGCCGCTGCGGGTCAGCCCGCGCAGGTAAGGCTGCCCGCCCGGATCCTCGGCCATGATCACGTCGCCCCACGGCGCGACCACGATGTTGTCGGGCGAGTCGAGCACGCTGCCCGCGGGCGACTCGCCGACCACCGTCAGCGTGCTCGCCTCGGGGTCGAGCATGAAGATCTGTCCGCGCCCGGACGGGCCGCCGCGCGTCGTGCAGATGAACACCTGCCCGTCCGCGAAGTCGATCCCCTCACCCCGCTGGAAGATCGCGGCTCCCGCCGCCTGCGCCTCGTCGCGCAGCGTGTCGCCCGAGGGCGTCGGGTCGGTCAGGCCCACCCACTCCACGTCCAGCACCGCGCCGAGCCGCTCGTCCCCCGTGTCGAGTCGATCTGCGCCGACGACCTTCAGCGCCTGCAGCTCGCCCGCGCCGTACGGGGCCGAGGCGTCGTCGGGCACGAAGCGGTAGAAGCACGAGTCACCGCGGTCCTCGGTGAGGTACGCGATGGCGGTGCTCGGATCGTAGGCGGCCGCCTCGTGGTTGAAGCGCCCGTACGCGTCGATGCGCTCGGGCGTGCGGATGGAGGTCGCGTCGATCGGGCAGCGGAAGACGTAGCCGTGGCCGTCTTCGGTGCTCTCCTCGCAGCTCATCCACGCGCCGGGGAAGACGCCGCCGGCGCAGTTCCGCGCGGTGCCGAGCAGCACGAGGTTGCTCGAGACGCGGGTGTAGTCGCTCGGGTCGACGACGAGCCGCGAGACCCCGCCCTCGAATCCGTCGCCCTCGCGGTAGGTCTCCGGCGGCCGCGCGCCCGGGCCGCCGCCGCGTGAGTTCTCGTGGTTGCGCATGAGGACCACGAGTCCGTCGTCCGCCATGAACGCGCCCATTCCGTCGGGGCGCCCCGGCACCTGGAGGCCGTCGTCCATCGGGTCCCCGACGTGCTCGAGGATCGCGTAGGAGAAGCCGGCCGGCAGATCCAGCACTCCGTCGGGGTCGCTCACCAGCGGCCCGAACGGGGACTCCTGCGCCCTGGCCGTGCGCGTGAACAGCGCCTGGAAGGGGACCGAGGCGGCCCCGGCCGCGAGGACCGAGCCGCGGAGGAACTTTCGTCGACCGAGCATGGCCCCTTCTACGCCTCGGACGCGGAGGCTGTCGACCGATCAGCGCCCCGCGAGCCTCCGGCGGCGCCAGCCCAGAGCCAGCAGCAGCACGAGGAGCCAGCCCGGATTCGGCGCGCCGCCGCCCGCCGCGCGGCAGCCGCAGCCGCCCTCGACCGTGGCCGCCCCGCCGTCGCCCATGCCGCCGTCGCTCGCGCACGTGGCGCACGCGGAGTCGTCGAGCGTCACGCCGCCGCCCGGGTCACAGCGCTCGCCGGTGTCGACCACGCCGTCGCCGCAGTACGCGGGCACGCAGGTGCTCCGGCACGCGTCCGCCGCCTCGTCGCTCACCGCGTCGCCCGTGTCGCAGACCTCGCCCGTGTCGAGCACTCCGTCGCCGCAGTGCGCCGCGCGGCAGGTGGTGCGGCAGGCGTCCGGCTCGGAGTCCGAGTTGGCCTCCGCGTCGTCGCAGTCCTCCCAGCCGCGATCGATCAGCCCGTCGCCGCAGGTCTGCCGGCAGGTGCTCCTGAGCCCGTCCGGCTCCACGCAGGCCCATGTCTCCTCGACCTCGCAGGAGGCGTCGCAGCCGTCGCCGTCGTCCGTGTTGCCGTCGTCGCAGGACTCGCCCGCCGTGCGCTGGCCGTTGCCGCAGCCCGCGACGCACGTGCCCGTCTCGTCGCGGTCGAACCCGGGCGCGCAGAGGCAGTCGTTCGGCATGCCCTCACGGTTGACGCACATCTCGCCCGGCTGGCAGCCGCTCGTGCCGCGCGCGCACTCGTCGATGTCGGAGCAGATCGAGCCCGAGCCCTCCCAGCCGTCGAGGCAGGTGCAGCTGAAGCTCCCGGTCGTGTTGGTGCACGCCGCGTGGGGGTCGCACGTGTGGGTGCCGGTCGCGCACTCGTCCACGTCGACGCAGTTGAGGCCGTTGCCCTCGTAGCCCTCGTTGCACACGCAGCGGAAGCTGCCGACGCTGTTCTCACAGCGCGCGTCGCTGCTGCACGGGGCGAGCATCGGGTCGAGGCACTCGTCCACGTCGACGCACGTCGTCCCGTCGAAGCGGTACCCGGCCGCGCACGCGCAGCCGTAGCCGGGCGGCGGGAAGGTCTGCACGCAGGAGCCGCGGCCGCACGGGTCGGTCGCGCACTCGTCCACGTCCTGACACGTGGTGCCGTCGAACATGTAGCCCGGGTCGCAGCTGCAGCCGTAGCCGCCCGCGGTGTTGGTGCAGGTCCCTGCGCCGCAGAGGCCGGGCGTCTCTCTACACTCGTCGATGTCGGTGCAGGTCCCGCCCGTCGCGGGCGCGCGGTAGCCCCGCGGGCATGTGCAAGAGTAGCTGCCGGGGAGGTTCGTGCAGATGCCGAGCCCGCAGGTCCCGGGCGTCTCTCTACACTCGTCGATCTCCGCGCACATGTCGCCGGTGCCACGGAAGCGCGAGCCGGTCCCTCGATAGCCGCTGTTGCAGGTGCAGTCCCAGCTCGAGCCGCCCACGGGCGTGCACGCCGCGTTGCGATCGCAGTCGTCGGTGCCCGCGGTGCACGGGTTGGTCACGACGCAGGTCGTGCCGTCGAAGTCGTAGCCGCTGGGGCAGCTGCAGGTGTAGCTGCCGATCGAGTTGGAGCACGAGCCGGGCCCGCAGATCCCCGGGGTGGCGCACTCGTTGATGTCGCTGCAGGTGCCGCCGCTCGAGGGGGCGCTGTAGCCGCTCGGGCAGCTGCAGTGATAGGTGCCCGGATCGTTGACGCAGCCGCCGACGCCGCACGGGTTGCTGCCGGCGCACTCGTTGATGTCCGAGCAGCGGGTGCCGAACGTGAAGGAGAAGATGTCGTAGCGCTGCGTCCCCGCGCCGCCGCTCCAGACGTGCGACGAGGTGCGGCGGTAGCTCGCGCCCGTGTAGCCGCTGCCGCACGAGCAGTCGTAGCGGCCGGTGCCGCTGTAGCCGTCGAAGCAGACCCCGCCCGAGCCCGGGCTCGTGCAGTCGTTGTAGACGCTGCTCGCGCACAGGTTGAAGTTGCTGGGCTGGTTGCTGCCCCCCACGCCGGGGTTGGAGCGGTACGAGGACATCGGGGTGCCCCCCGAGGACCAGTACGCGAAGGGGTCGCCGAGCTCCTGGCCGTTGGTCCAGCCGTCGCCGTCGGAGTCCCGCCCCGCGAGCCAGCGTGACCAGATGTGGTCGTCCGAGGTCCCGGCCACGCCGTTGGGGCCGCGCTCGAAGTCCTGGCCGAAGACCGTGCGCGCGCCGCCGCCCGCCGGGTCGATGTGGCAGACGGCGCAGCCGCCGGTCGCGCCGTTCGGGATGGCGTCCGGATAGAACGCCGAAGCGGGAGCGACCCAGAAAACGGTCAGACCCCCGAGTAGCCAGGCCCACGTGGCGCGCATCACCCCTCCCGCCGCGGAATGTAGCCGATGAATCGGTGTGCGACACCGTCGGTTCGCTTGGGGTATTCTCTCGCGCGTGAGTGGACCTCCGTCCTCGGACGCCCCCATCAGCCCCGACGCCCTCGACGACTTCGCGATGCTCGAAGGCGTCGGTCTCACCGCCCGCCGTGAGCTGCTCGCCACCGCCGCGCGTCGCGTCCTCGCGCCGGGCGAGGTCCTCATCGAGCAGGGCAAGCGTCACGCGCGCATGTTTCTGCTGCTCCGGGGCGCGCTCAGCGTGCACCTCGACAGCCCCACGGCCGATCCCGTGGCCACCATCGAAGCGGGCGAGACGGTGGGCGAGCTGAGCCTGCTCGACGGCAGCGAGGCGAGCGCGTTCGTCGTCGCCAAGGAGAAGGCGCGTCTGCTCGAGGTCGGCGAGGACGCCTTCTGGCAGCTGACCAACGTCAGCCACGCGTTCGCGGTGAACCTGCTGGTCAAGACCGCGGCGCGGCTCCGGGCCAACAACGCGACGGTCAGCCAGAACGTGCAGAAGCGGCGGCAATACGAGCGCGCCGCGATGTTCGACGGGCTGACCGGCATCCACAACCGCCGCTGGCTCGACGAGACCCTGAGCCGCATGGTCCGCCGCCACCAGGGGGAGCGCGGCAAGCTGTCTCTGTCGCTGATCGACATCGATCACTTCAAGAGCTTCAACGACACCTACGGGCATGCGGCGGGCGACCACGTGCTGACGGTGGTCGCTTCCACCTTGAGCGGGAACCTCCGCCCGACCGATCTCGTCGCGCGCTTCGGCGGCGAGGAGTTCGTCATCATCTTCCCGGACACCGACGTGGAGCTCGCCCAGGTCGCGGCGGAGCGCGTGCGCGAGGCCATCTCGAAGGAGAAGCTCGCGATGCCGGACGGCACGGAGCTGCCGAGCGTGACCATCTCCATGGGCGTCTCCCAGCTCGCCGACGGTCAGTCCGTGCCCGAGCTGCTCAAGGTCGCGGACATGGCGATGTACCGCGCGAAGCAGGCGGGTCGGAACCGCGTGATGGTCGGGGACGCCAGCGATCTCGAAGGCGCCTGAGGGTCAGCGCGCGGTGAGCTGCGGGAGCGGGCGGCCGAAGAGCTCCGCCCAGAGCTCGGTCGCGGCGGCGGTGATCGCGGCGCCGTCGCGCTCGCGGATCTCGAGGAAGGCGAACGCCACGCTCTGCCGATCGATGCGCCGGCCCTCGATGAAGGGCCGATGCGCCAGCCCGAGCGCGTCGGCCAGCCCCGCGAAGATCACGAGCGCCGCGTAGCACTCCGGGCTGCCCCAGTTGTGCCGCGCCAACACGTGCCGCGAGAGGAGCGCGAGGTTCATCTTCACCACGCCCGGCTCGCGGGCCAGCTCGCTCAGGTACGCGCTCAGCTCGGCCACCGCGCGAGACGCGCGCGGGTTGTCGCCCAGCTCGGTCTCGAGCGGGCCGGTCATCGCCTCGAGCGCGGGCGGGATCGCGTCGAGCGTGCCCGACTCGTAGTCCAGTCGGTGCTGCACCTCGTGTCGCTCCACGCTCTCGATCAGCCGCTCCTCGAGCTCGCGGTACGCGGCCCGCGGCACGTCGCTCCGCAGATCGCTCGCCACGCTCGACAGCTCGCGCCACTCCGCGACCGGGACCCGATCTTCGAGCCGCCGGTACGAGTCCATGTCGAAGTCGACCGTGGTCGGGCGGGTGACCGTCAGGCCCGCGTTCTGGAAGCGGTCTCGCCACGCGTCGAGGATGGCGCGCCGGCGGCCGAAGAGCCGGCCGAGCTCGAGCGCGCCCTCGCCGGTCAACGCCACGGCCTCCGCTTGCGCGTCGCGCGCCGCCATCTCCTCGACCCGGTCGACCCAGAGCGCGCGGCTGTCCTCGCGCGTGTCCGTGTCCACGATGGGCATGCGCGCGTCGGGCCCGAGCGCGGGGAGGATCGCGTCGACCAGGTAGCGCTCGATGCGCCCGAGCAAGACGAGCCCGTCCTGCACCTGCGGCCGCGTGAAGCCGAGCACCGCGCGCGCGAAGTTCAGCCGGTCGAGCCGCTTCAGGCGAAGCGCCCGGACGCGCCGCCCTCCGTCGGTGTCGAAGAAGCGCACCCGCTCCACCGTGAAGGTGGACAGGTAGATCCGGTGGCGGCCCTGCGTGTCCGTCCGGACGTCCGCGTCGACGTAGTAGCCCAGGCCGAGCTCCGCGACGGCGGCGTTGAGCGCGTCGACGGAGCGGAAGTGGCTGTCGCTGGCGCTCGCGCCGTCGTTCGCCACGATGTCGCGCGACTGGTCGAAGACCGCGCGGAGGAACGACGTCGTCTCGGCGCCGAGCGCGTCGTCGCTCATGGCCACGCCCGCCGCGGCCGCGCGCGCCAGATCCTCGCGCTCCCGGGCCTCGTCCGCGCCGCCCCGCGCGCGCCGGAACGCGTCGATCGCGACGACGTAGTCGGGCAGGGCGTCCTCGAAGACCGCGTGCTGTTCGAGCGTGCCCGCGAGGGGGCGGCCGCCTTCGGTCCACGCCGTCTCCGAGCGCGCCAGCTCGTTGTGCAGCGACGCGGGCGGCCGGGTCAGCCAGTACCCGCTCGCGCCGCCCACGACCAGGAGGAGCAGCAGCGCCGCGCCGACGGCCCGCGTCGGCCCGAGCCGCGACGGCGCCCGCGTGGGGCGCTTGGCGAGGAACTCGGCCTCGACCGCCTCCACGTCGTCCGGGTTGCCGAAGGGCTGGCCCATCGCGCGCAAGGTCGCGAGGCGGTGCACGTGCGCCTCGTCGTCCGTGCGGGTCGTCTCGAACATCGCCGCCGCCACCGCGCGCTCGGCCCGGCCGCGGATCAGCCCGCGGAAGACGGGATCGAGCTCCGCGTAGGTCTCCCGGCGCGCGGCGCGGAGGTCTCCGTCCTCGCGGCTGGCCAGCTGGGCGAGCGCCCACGTCACGCGGCTCCGGATCATCGCGACGGGGAGAGTGGATCGAGGCGCGCACTTCGTCTAGCTTCGCCTGGTCATGGACGATCTCTCCGACGCGGATCTGAAGGCGGCCGAGCCGTCGATGATCGTCAAAATGGCGTGTATCGCCCAGGGCCTGACCGGCCTGGTGGTCGCGCTCTCCGGCGTGCAGCTCTTCGGGGTGCGATCCCACGAGTACGCCTTCGTGAAGATGGTGCCGTGGTTCCTGCTGGTCAGCGGCGTGGTCCAGATCGCGGTGGCGGCGCAGGTCTTCCGCGCGCGCCCGTGGGCGGCCTATTTCGGCGCGGGGCACGGCGCCGTCGTCGCGCTGTCGATGGTCGGGTGGTTCTTCTTCTCCTTCCCCGACATCCTCTCGTGCATGCAGCTCATCGGGACCCCGCTCAGCGTGCTCAGCGCGATCCTCGCCGCGGTGGCCATCGGCGGCGTGCTTCACACGGCGGCCGCCCGCCAGCGCCTCGCCGACCAGGGCACTCCGCTGGGCTTCTGACGTGTGCTGCTCAGTGGGGCTTCCGGGCGGGCGCCCGGCGGAGCCGCGCGCTAGGCTCTGCGCCTCCATGAGCGACCTCCCCGACATGTTCAAGAAGGGCGACCGCGTGTTCGCCCGTCAGCTGGGCAAGCCCGACGTCCGCGGCAAGATCTCCTGGGTCGGCCAGAGCCGCTTCGGCATCGGCATGCGCTACGGCGTCAAGGGCGACGACGGCATCACGTACTGGTTCGACGAGGAGCACGTCGAGCCCGAGTCGAACCCCGGCGAGCGCGGCCCGAACGAGATGGGCAAGGGCAGCCGCGTGCGCGTCGTCTCCGGCCCGCACGAAGGCGTCATCGGCGACATCTACCTCTGGGTCCCCACCGGCCGCATCGGGATCCGGGACGACGACGAGAACACCTACTGGGTCGAGCGCAAGCAGATCGAGCTCGAGTAGCGGTCCCCGTCGATCGGGGGAGGGTGCACGCGCCTGGCTCGTAGATGGGTCATGCCGGTCTCGTCCCGCCTCGCGCTCCTGTCCGTCGCCGCGCTCTCGGCCGGGCTCGTCGTCGCGTGCGAGGAGGAGCCCGAGGTGGTCCTGAGGCCGGAGCCGCCGCCGGCGAGCGCCCCCGCCGCGTCTCCGCCCGCGCCTCCGCCCGCGCCTGCGGGGCCCTGGGCCGTCCGGACCGTGCTCTCGTGCTCGGAGTGGGCCGGGGTCGACGCCTTCGCCACGGCCACGCACGTCTTCGGGTGTGACGGCGCGATCTTCGACCGGGCGTCGGGCGCGTTGATCGACGCCAGGCTCCGCCGAGGCGCGCCGATCGCCCGGTTCGGTCAGGGAACGGTCTGGCGCACCGGGACGTACGACGAGCCCACGCTCACGTTTCGAGACGCGCAGCTCCGGCCGCGCCCCGCCGTCGCGATGCCGCCGGGCGTCTCCCTCGAAGGCGCAGCCGCGGGAGGGGATCTGCTGCTGCGTGGAGACGCGCGGTACACGGACGTGGCGGTCTACGAGCTCGACCCGACGCGTGGCGCGGCGCGCCCCCTCGAGGGGAGCGAGGTGTGCGCGGGCGCGCGAGGGCTCGGCCGAACGCCTTCGGGTGTGCAGTGCGTCGTGCCGTGCGCCGACGACGCGGATCGCTCGTGCCTCCGCACGGTCGGCGTCGACGGCGAGCTCCCGATCCCCGCCGTGCACGGCGTGATCTGGGTGGGCGACGCGGGGCGCTTCGTCGCGCGCGGCGTCGACGGCACCGCTCGCCTGATGAGCAGCGGCGGAGAGGTGCTCGCGACGCGCGAGGGGTGTCAGGACGTCGAGCTCCGCGACGTGTCGGGGGACGCGCTGCTCGTCGCGCGTGAAGACCGCGCGGAGCTCTGGCGGGTCGTCGATGACGCCCTGGAGGTCGAGCTCGTCTACGGCCGCCGCCCGAGCGAGGGCGCCTTCGCGGGGGACGAGATCGTGCTCGCCGTCTCCCACGGGCTGGTCTGGCTTCACCGCGGCGCGCCGCGCGCGCTCCCGCCGCTGCCGCTCCCCACCCCGCCCGACGGGTTCACCGCGCTGCGATCCACGGCGGACGGGGAGTCGGCGAGCTTCGAGGGCGAGGGGGAGACCTATCCGCGAGGCCCCAACGACGTCGCGGCGTTCGTGGCGCGCGATCGGTTCGCCCTCGTCGTCGTCTCGCGCAGCGACGCGGTGGAGCTGTCGCGCTTCGACGACCTCGAGGGGTGGGCGAGCGCGGCGGCGGCCCGCTACGTCGATCCCGGATCGCAGCGCTGGGCCAAGGCCTGGCGCGGCGAGGCGGGGCGCGAGATGCGCGGCCACGCCTACATCGGCGGCTGCGAGCGGACCCACATCGACGTCGTCGTCCGGGAGCGCGGCCCGGTGCTCGAGCGCTGGCGCGTGTACACCTCCGACGGAGAGGGCCTCGACGCGATCCTGGGCGAGACCCCGAGCCACGCGCGCTCCCTCGCGGACGTGCGCGGCGACTCCTACGAGGGCGACCCGTCCATCGGTCGCTGGTGAGCGGGCCCGCCTTCTGAGACGCTTCGGCGGGTGAGCGAGACGCAGACGCTTCGGGGGCTCCTCGCGCCGCAGCGCGCGTTGCCGCTCGGGCTCGTGTTCGTGTCGGTGGGCGTGGTCGAGTGGATCGCCGTGGCGAGCGTGTCCGCGATGGTGGTGGACCTCGTGTTCTGTGTCGCGTTCGTGCTCGTGGTGCCGGTCGCGTGGCGAAGCCTCTGCGCTCCGGGCGCCACGCGGGCGCTCGGGCTCGCGGTCTACGTCGCGATCTGCGCGGCCCTGGTGGCGGCGCTCGGCTTCGCGCTGCCGCGCGCGCTCGAGGTGCGGAGCTACGTGCTCGACCCGTCGGCGCTGGGCATCCTCGGCGTGCTCGTCGCGGTCGGCGGCTGGGGGCTCGGGCGGGACCTGGATCTCGAGGCGCGCGCCACCCGGTCCGAGGTGGAGGCCGAGCACGCGCAGCTCCTCGCGCTCCGCGCCCAGCTCGACCCGCACTTCTTGTTCAACACCCTCAACGCCATCGCCGAGTGGTGCCGCGAGGACCCCGAGGTCGCGGAGCGCGCGCTGCTCGAGCTGGCGCGCATCCTCCGCGGAGTGCTCGAGGGCGTGCACGAGCCGACCTGGCCGCTCGCCTCGGAGCTCGCGCTCTTGCGGGATCTGTTCGCGATGTACGCGATCCGCGACGCGTCGCGCTACCGCTTGCGCGTGGAGCTCCCGGACCCGATCCCCGACGTCGACGTGCCGCCGATGTTGCTCTTGCCCGCGTTCGAGAACGCGATCACCCACGGCCCCGGGGCGGGTCACGACGGGGAGGTCGTCTTGCGGGTCACGGTGAACGAGCAGCTCCAGGTCGAGATCGACAACCCCGGCGCCTACGCGGGCCGACGCGAGGGAGGCCACGGCATCGCCACGGTCGAGCGCCGACTCGCGCTGGCCTACGGGCGGGAGGGCCGCATGCAGATCGAGGCCGTGGACGGGCGCACGCGCACGACGATCACCGCGCCCCTGGAGCCGGCGTGACCCTGCGGACGCTCATCGCGGACGACGAGCAGATGGCGCGGCGGCGGCTCCGGCGCCTGCTCGAGGCCATCGGCGACGTGGAGATCGTGGCCGAGGCGACGTCGGGCGAGGAGGCGCTCGCCGCGCTCGATCCGCGCGAGGTCGACCTCGCGGTGCTCGACGTGCGCATGCCGGGGCTGAGCGGGATGGACGTCGCCCAGCTCGCCGCCGACCGCGGCATCGCGATCGTCTTCGCGACCGCGCACCCCGAGCACGCGGCGGACGCCTTCGACCAGGGCGCGGTGGACTACGTGCGCAAGCCCATCGACGCGGCGCGGCTGGCCCTCGCCGTCGAGCGCGCCCGCGCGCGGGTGGGGGCGCGCAAGACCGGCCGGGTCGCGCTGACGGTGCGCGACGAGGTGCGCCTGGTGCGCCCCGAGGACATCAGCCACGCGCAGATCGACGGCGCGCTCGTCAGCGTCTGGGTGGGGGCCGAGGTCCTCGTCACCGAGCTGTCGCTCGCGAAGCTCGAGCGGCGTCTGCCCTCCGAGCGCTTCGAGCGGGTGCATCGACGCGCGCTCCTGAACCTCGACCGGGTGGACCGCCTCCGCCCGGAGGACAGCGGCGGCTACACCGCGATCACCGACGCCGGGCACGAGGTGCCGGTGTCCCGGCAGGCGGCCCGCGCGCTCCGCAAGCGTCTGGGTCTCTGAGGCCCTTCGGGTGTGCGGTCAGGCGGGGAAAGCGTCGGTCCGTCGCCCTCGCGCCGCCACGCCGGCAAGCTCCTGACATGTCGTCCTCCCTCCTGCTCCGGCTCCTCGCGCTGGCCCTCCTCGTGACCGGCTGCGGAGAGCCCGCTCCATCTGCCGACGCGGGCCGCGACGTCGACGCCGAGGTCTCCGACCCACCGGACGCGGCCTCCCCGGACGCTGGCCGGGACGACGCCGGTCCGATCCAGGCGGACGCCAGCGTCCCTCCCTGCCCCGATGGCGAGGGCCCCACCATCACCGCGGTCCTCGGCGACACCGACCACGGCGGCGCGATGGAGATCCGGGGATGCGGCCTGGGGGAAGAGGCGAGCCCGAGCCCGCTGATCTGGGACGACTTCGAGGGTGGGACGCTCGGCGAGCTGGCGGGCGACGGATGGCGTCTCCAGCGCGAGCGCGAGACCCACCCGATCTACACCGACGTGCAGCGCTACGGTCAGGGGCGCCTCTCGCTGACCAACCACGTCGAGCCGAACGTCAACGACGCGCCGGGCTGCCAGTTCTGCGGCGCCTACCAGGAGGTCGAGCCGAGCAACGAGCTCTACGTCTCGTACCGCTTCCGCTTCGACGTGACCGGCGACGACTACGGCGTCCTCAAGCTGGCTCGGCTGGCCTCGAGCCCCAACTACGGCGGCGTCGACCACTACAACGGCGTCGGCACGCTCAAGTACCAGTACCAGCCGCACGCGGGCTGGGGCTACATCAACCTGGAGAACAACCGGGAGGAGATCCCGTCGGTCAGCGTCGGCGGCGTCCCCCCCGGGGAGTGGCACCGCGTCGAGATGTACTACCGCCTCTCCTCCCCCGCGGGGGCGTCGAACGGCGCGGCCTACATCGCGATCGACGGCGAGCACGAGCGCCGCTTCGACATCGACGACGCCGTCACGCTCGACGGCGACTACCCCACGCAGCTGCACTCCTTGTTGCTGCCCCTGATGCTCGCGAACCCGCGCGACGACGGCGTCTTCGACCTCTACGTCGACGACGTGTACCTCGACGACTCGCGCGCGAGGGTCGAGGTCGCCGACGCGCCGCGCTGGCTCGACACCCGGCGTCGAGAGATCCAGCCGGCGACCGCGTGGGCTCCCGACCGGATCGACGTGACCGTGCACCAGGGCGCCTTCGAGGCCTGCGAGCCCGTCTACCTCTACGTCCTCGACGCGAGCGGAGCCCCGCTGAGCGAGGCCGGGTTCCCCCTCGCGCTCGGGAGCGGCTGCCCCTGAGGCGCGCTGCGATGAGCCGCTCGCGGCGGCTCGCGACCGCTCGCGCGCGGGACGCGACCGCTCGCGGAGAGACCCGCGGTGGCGCCTCCTCGGCGTCCTCACCCTGCGGGCATGACCAAGCTCCCCAAGATCACGGCCACGATCCACCTCTCGCTCGTCGCGGCCATCGCCGCCTTCCTCTTCTTCCTCCCCGGGGTGCGCGTCGTGCGCGACCTGCGCGACCCCGCGCTCGCCGGTCCCGGGGTGCCCGAGCGCGCCCGCGCCATGCACCGCGAGCTGAGCCCGCGCCTCGAGGTCTGGGCCCGCGAGCGGGTGGAGCACGCGCGCGGCGCAGACACGGCGCTCCTCGACGTGCCCTCCACCGAGTGGCCGCTCTTCACCGCCGTCTTCTACCTGATGGCGACCGAGCAGCTGCACGACGACTGGGTCGCGAACGGGCGTCAGGGCGAGTCTCCCATGCGCTGGGCGCGCGGCGCCGTGGACGCCTCGCGGGATCTCCTGCTCGATCCGTCCCACCACAGCTGGGTGCGCCGTCACTGGGGGGACGACTATCTCCACGAGGAGAACGTCTTCTTCCGCTCGCTCCTCATCGCCGGCCTCACCAGCCACGCGAAGCTCACGGGGGACGTCTCGCCGGTGCTGCGCGACCAGGTCGAGACCCTCGCGGCCGACCTCGACGCGTCCGCGCTCGGCCTCCTGCACGACTACCCCGGCGAGTGCTACCCGATCGACGTGCTCGCCGCGGTCGGCCTCCTTCGCCGCGCCGACGCGGTGCTCGACACCGACCACTCGGCGTTCGTCGCCCGACAGCTGCGCGCCTTCGTCGGCCCGCGCGAGGACGCGCTCGGCCTCGTGCCCTACCGCGTGAGCCTGCCCGACGCCGAGATCGTGCAGCCCGGCCGCGGGGTCGGCACCTCGTGGACCCTGGTGTTCGCGCCCGAGGTCTACCCGGAGGAGGCGGCGCGCTGGTACGACGCGCACGAAGCCCACTTCTGGCAGGAGCGCTTCTGGGCCCACGGCTTCCGTGAGTTCGCGGCGGGCAGCGAGCTGGCCGACGCCTACGGCGAGTGGACCTGGGAGGTCGACGCGGGGCCCATCCTCGGCGGCTTCGGCACCGCGTCCAGCGCGTTCGGGCTCGGCGCCGCGCGCGCGAACGGCCGCTTCGACCACGCCTACACGCTCGCCTCGGAGATGGTCGCCACCTCGTGGCCGCTCCCCGATGGCACGCACCTCTTCCCGCGCTTGATCTCGAGCGCCGCCGACGCCCCCCTCCTCGGCGAGGTCGCCATCGCCTACTTCCTCGCCGTGCCTCCCGCGCCCGGCGTGACCGTCGTCCGGGGCGGCGCGCTGTCGGGCCTCGTCTGGATCAGCCTCGCCATCTACTTCGGCGTCAGCCTCGTCGTGTTCCTCGGCGTGGGCCTCCGGCTCCGCGAGATCTGGCGCCCGGGCTTCGCGCCGGCCGCGCCCGCCGTCCAGCTGGGCCTTCAGGTGGGGCTCGGCGTGGCCGCGGTGGCCTCTCTGTTCGCGGGCTGGATCCTCGTCGGCGCCATCCTGCTCCTCGTCGGCGCGCTGCTGCCCAGGGCGGGGTCCCGGCCGACCGATCCGAGCCCCGCGCGGGCTCACGCGACGGTGGCGCCTCGCCCCCTGGCCCGTGCTACGTCAGGTGGACGGCGACGACCATGATCTACCCCTACGACAACGAGACGCAGACGCGCTGGGACCGGGGCGAGCTCCAGGTCCAGATCCTCGTGCCCGGCAACGCGAAGCCGATCGGGTTCTGCGACGGCAGCGACGCCGACCTCGCGGAGATCCAGGCCCGCGCCGAAGAGGAGGGCGCGGGGGAGGTCCGCGTCGAGCAGAAGCCGCTCAAGACGGGGCGGCAGATCTGGACCGTGCAGGTCGAGCGCACGGACGAAGACGCCGACGTCGACGACGCGTTCGACGACTGAGGCCACCCGAGGCGGTATGGCGCCCGGCGCCGTCGGTACGGTACCTTGAGGAGTGGCGCCCGGAGACCGCGACGAGTCGCTCGAGTCCCTCTTCGAGGCCATCGCCAAGCACACGCCCGACTCGATCATGGTGCTGGACCGCGAGGCGCGCATCCAGTTCATCAACCGCACCGCGCCCGGCCTGAGCGTCTCCAGCGTGTCGGGGACGCAGGTCTACGACTACGTCGGCGAGGAGCAGCACGCGGCGATGCGGAGCTGCTTCGCGCGCGTGCTCGAGACGGGCGAGGCGAGCCGCTACGAGAACCTCTTCACGCTCCCCGACGGGACGCTCACGCGCTGGGAGTCGCGGGTGGGCCCCATCCGCGAGGGCGGCGCGATCACCGGGTTCATCGTCATCGCGAGCGACGTCACCGAGCGGACCTCGGCCGCCATCCAGCGCGACCGCGTGTTCGAGCTGGCCAAGGACCTGCTCTGCGTCGTCGATCTGGAGGGCCGCTTCCTGCGCGTGAGCCCGGCCTTCGTCGAGACGCTCGGCTACGCGGAGGAGGAGCTCATCGCGCGGCCCCTGCTCGAGCTCGTGCACCCGGAGGATCGCGAGGCCACCGAGGCCGTCTTCGCCCACGCGAAGGAGAGCGAGGTGACGGTCTTCGAGAACCGGTACGTCTGCCAGGACGGGAGCGTGCGCGTCCTGCAGTGGACGAGCCGGCCGGACCCGCTGCTGAAGCAGATCGTCGCGGTGGCGCGCGACGTGACCGAGCAGCGAGAGCTCGAGGCGCGCCTGCAACAGGCCCAGAAGATGGATGCGGTCGGGCAGCTCGCGGGGGGCGTCGCGCACGACTTCAACAACCTCGTGCAGGCCATCCTGGGCAACGTGCACTTCGCGCTCTCCGCCGGTCCGAGCGGCGAGATGCAGGAGTACCTGCAGGACATCGAGTCGGCGGCCAACCGCGCGGCGGAGCTGACCCGCCAGCTGCTGACCTACAGCCGGCAGCAGCCGCTCTCGGTGTCGCGCGTGGATTTCAACGTGATGGTGCGCGAGCTGCTGCTGCTGCTGCGACGCGTCATCCCCGAGAGCATCGAGGTCGTCTTCGACGGCTCGGACGCGCTCGATCCGGTGGAGGTCGACCGCTCGCAGCTCGAGCAGGTCCTGATGAACCTCTGTCTCAACGCGCGCGACGCCATGCCGTCCGGGGGGCGGCTGACCATCGAGACCGAGAGCGTGACGGTGGACGAGGCGTTCTCACGGACGCACCCCACCGTCCGGCCCGGGCGCTTCCTCCGCGTCGCCGTCTCCGACACGGGCGTGGGCATGAGCGCGGCGGTGCGGAGGCGCGTGTTCGAGCCCTTCTTCACGACCAAGCCGCTCGGGGAGGGCAACGGGCTCGGCCTCTCCATGGCGTATGGCATCGTCCAGCGGCACGGAGGCATCATCGACGTCTCCTCCGAGCCGGGCAAAGGGGCGACGTTCGAGCTCTACCTCCCGGTCTCGCGCCACCCCGTGACGCCGGTCGAGCCGAAGAACGAGGTGCAGAGCGAGGGGGGCGGCGAGACGATCCTCGTGGCCGAGGACGAGTCCATGGTGCGGCGGGTCGTCGTGCGCGTCCTCGAGCGCGCGGGCTATCGGGTCCTGGAGTCGGGGAGCGGGCTCGAGGCGATCGAGGTGTTCGAGGCCCACCCGGAGGTCGATCTGCTCCTGCTCGACGTCGTCATGCCCACGCTCAGCGGCCCCGAGGCGCTCGAGCGCATGCGCGCCATCCGCCCCGGGGTGCCCGCGGTGTTCAGCAGCGGCTACAGCGACGGCGGTCGCTTCGCGCACGCGATCCCCGAGGGCACGACCATGGTCGCCAAGCCGTTCAAGGCCGACGCCTTGCTCGGGGCGATCCGCGAAGCGCTCGACGCGCGTCCCTGAGCTTCACTCACAGGCCTCACTCACAGGCCTCACTCACAGGTGGCGAGGAAGGTGGCGCAGCCCTCCTCGTCGCTTCCGTCCTCGCAGATCGTCCAGCCGTTGCAGCGGTGGTGGACCTCGTACTCCCTCCCGTCGCCGCATACGAAGTCGGGCGCGCAGCCCTCCTCGTCGCTGCCGTCGCGGCAACCCGACCAGCCGTTGCAGCGGTGGTCGGACCCCATCAGCTCCTGCCCGTCGTCGCAGACGTAGGGCGCGCAGCCCTCCTCGTCTTCGCCCCCCTCGCAGTCCTCGAAGCCGTTGCAGACGCGCTCGAGCCCGATGAGGGATCCGTCGTCGCAGCGAGGCGCGCACTGCTGGTCGCACTCGACGAGGAGCGACACGTCGGTGCGGCAGATCGCCCCCAGGAGGGCGTCGCACTCGGCGCCCGCGAAGCACGCCCGGTAGCAGGCGTCGTCGTAGAAGTTGAGCCGCGGCAGGTAGCCCTCGCTGACGATCCCGCACGCGCGGAGCCGGTCCTCGGTGGTGGCGTCGCAGCCGAACGACGCGAGGACGAGCAAGGCCAGAGGGACGTGACGAAGCATGACCGTCTGCAACGCAAGGTGTGTGCCTGCTGCGGACTGGTCGCGTCTGTCTCGGCGGCTGTGCCGGCCTGCGCCGCGAGGCCCCTCAGCGGGGCCGAATTGGCGTCTTCCGGGCTGGAGCGGATCGTGCAAATCCCTCCGGCATGACACGCCTCATCACCCCTCGACGCTTCGCGCTCTTCGCCAGCGCGCTCGCCGCCATGGCCCTCGCCGCCCCCGAGCGCGCCTCGGCGTGTGGCGGCTTCTTCTGTGACAGCTCCCAGCCCGTCAACCAGCAGGCGGAGCGCATCGTCTTCGCCCAGGAGGCGGACGGGAGCGTCACCGCGGTCATCCAGATCCAGTACCAGGGCCCGTCCGAGCGCTTCGCGTGGATGCTGCCCGTGGCCGGCAGCCCCGAGATCTCGGTCTCCTCCGACGCGGCGTTCCAGCGCCTGCAGCAGGCGTCGAACCCGCAGTACCGGCTCACGACGCGCGTCGAGGGCACCTGCGGCGGCGGCCCCTCGCGCGCGTTCGACAGCGCAGGCAGCCCCGGCGGCAGCGCGGACGCAGGCGCGGCCGACGCGGGCGCGCCCCCCGTCTCGGTCGTCGACAGCGGCTACGTCGGCCCCTACGACTACATCATCATCTCGGTCGACCCCTCCACCCCGGACGTGGCCGAGACCGGCATCGCGTGGCTGCAGGACAACGGCTACGACGTCCCGAGCATGGGCGCCGAGGTGCTCCGCCCCTACCTCGAGTCGGGCATGAACCTGCTCGCGTTCCGGCTCGTCAAGGGCAACGACGCGGGCTCCATCCGCCCCGTGAGCCTGTCCTTCGGGCCGGGCCTCCCGTCGATCCCGCTCCGCCCGACCGCGCTCGCGACCCAGCCCGACATGGGCATCCTCGTCTGGGTGCTCGGGCCGAGCCGGGCCATCCCCGCGAACTACCGCGACCTCGAGCTCAACGAGGCGCTCATCAACTGGCTCAGCCCCGGCTCCACCTACGACGCGGTCGTGACCCGCGCCGCGAACGAGGCGGGCGGCCAGGGCTTCGTGACCGAGATGGCGGGCGCGGCCGCGCCGTTGGCCGACGTCATCTGGAGCGAGGACGAAGCGGCGCGCTGGGCCGCCCTCCGCGCCGAGACCTGGACCGGGCGCGAGGGAGAGCTCGTCTTCCGCATCGCGGAGCTCGCGGCGCTCGACGGCGTGCGCGAGGTGTTGACGGCCGCCTTGACCATCCCCGACGGCGTCTCCGAGGACCAGTTCTTCGCCTGCCTCGGCTGCTACGTGGACGCGAGCGAGGCCGACCTGCCGGGCGTCGAGCCGGCCGCCTTGCTCGACGCCGTGCAGGCCGACGTCATCGACCCGATGGTCGACACCCGCGCGCTCTTCATCGAGTCGCCCTACATGACGCGCCTCTACACGACGATGTCGGCCGACGAGATGACCGTGGACCCCATCTTCGACTTCAACGACACGCTCGGCGACTACTCGAACGTGCACGAGGCGGAGCGGATCATCGAGTGCTCGCCGAGCATCTCGCAGTTCGAGGCGCCCTGGCGCGTCGAGCTCGACGCGGACACCACCGTGCGCGGTCGCGGCAACACCTGGCCCTTCGACCCCGACGGCGGCGCGATGCCGGCCAACGCGCGCGTCCGCCGCATCGGCAACACGGGCGAGGGTGAGGTCATCGAGGACAACACCGCCGCCATCGCCGCGACCCTCGTCGAGCACAACGCGTCCGTGCCCGGCGCGCCCCCGGCCTCGGCCAGCGGCTGCTCCGCCAGCGCGGCCAGCTCCCGCTCGGCGCTCGGCTTCGGCTTCGCGCTCGCCTTCGGCCTCGGCTTCTTCCTGCTGCGCCGCCGCGACTGATGCGCCGCTGGCTCGCCATCGCCCTGCTCGCCTCGGCGCCGCTCACCTCGCTGGGTGGCTGCGCCGAGGCGCCCACCGAGGAGGCCGCCATCGAGGTGGGCACCGGCTCGTGGCGCTTCGAGCCCATCGAGGACGGGCAGGAGGTCGCGCTGGTGCGCGGCGCGCAAGGAGGCTGGCATCTCTGGATCAGCGTCCGCGTGCGGGGCATCGAAGGTGACGCGCCGCCGCTGCGCCTCTCCCTCCAGCCCGCCGACGAGAGCGCCCCTGCCTACGAGACCGACGTCCAGCTCCGGCTCGACCCGCCCGACGCCGATGGCTGGCGCGAGCTGGTCGGCTACACCGGGATCCTGCCCGAGCCGTCGTGCGTGGTGGGCGAGCTGCTCCGGGTGCGCGTCTCCACCCCGATGGAGGACGGCCGCGTCATGGCATCCGAGCGTGACGTGCGCGTGCTCGGCGGCGCCTACCCGCCGCCCGTCTGCGAGTGATTCCATCGAAGGGTTGCCACCCGCCGCGGGGGGAGCATGATCGGGCGCGCCGGCCGAGGTCGGCGTCCACCCCGAACAGGAGGCAACCATGGGACTTCGCATCAACGACACCGCGCCGAACTTCACCGCCGACTCGACCGCGGGCGAGATCACGCTGCACGACTGGATCGGCGACGGCTACGCCATCCTGTTCTCGCACCCCAAGGACTTCACGCCGGTCTGCACCACCGAGTTCGGCGCCGTGGCCCGGCTCGTGCCCGAGTTCGCCAAGCGCAACACCAAGGTCATGGGCGTCTCGGTCGACAGCGTGGACGACCACGTCAAATGGAAGAAGGACATCGAGGCTTTCGCGGGCGCGCCGGCGGACTTCCCGATCATCGACGACACCTCGCTGGCCGTCGCGAAGCTCTACGACATGCTCCCGGCCGAGGCCTACATGCCGGACGGCCGCACCGCCAAGGACAGCGCGACCGTGCGGACGGTCTTCATCATCGGCCCGGACAAGAAGATCCGCCTGACGATGACCTACCCCATGTCCGTCGGCCGCAACTTCGGCGAGATCGTGCGCGCGCTCGACGCCGTGAAGGCGACCGACGCCGCTCCGATGGCCACGCCCGCCGACTGGACCCCGGGGAAGGACGTGATCGCCAGCCCCAGCCTCGACGACGCGGCCGCGAAGGAGAAGTTCGGCGAGCTCGACATCAAGCTCCCGTACCTGCGCTTCGTCAAGGCGCCCAAGTCCTGAGCTGGCTCGGCGCGCGGCTCCGCGCTCACTCGTCTTCGACGAAGGAGTGCAGGAGCTGCTTCCGGCCGACCCCCTCGAACTCGATCAGCAGCTTGGGCCCACGCGGCCCGGGGGTGGAGCCCACGACCAGACCCCGGCCGTAGCGCGCGTGCACGACCCAGCGCTCGCTCGCGGCGCCCTCGCTGCGCGCACGCGTCCCCACCACGAGGAAGCTCCGCGGCGAGCGCACCGGCTCGGTCAGCGCCTCCCGCTTCAGGGCCATCGCGACCAGGGGCCGGTCGGACGGCTCGAAGCCCGCGACCAGCGACGCCTCGTCACCCCGGTCGACCTCCCACGCGCCGAACGGCCCCTCCGGCGCGACCAGGGCGAGCGACCCCTCTGTCAGCCGGACGAGCACGCGTGAGCGAGTCGTCTCCACCGACGCGAACACGACCTCCACCACCTCGCCCGCGAGCTCCGGCGCGAGCCGCGAGAGCACCGCCGCGGCGTCGAGCGCGAGCACGAACGAGCGCCGCGCCGCGGGCCGCCGTTCCCGGTAACGCTCGGCCAGGTGCGCGCCCACCCGCGCCGGGCTCGACACGAGCAAGTCTTCTCCCTCGCGTCGCCCGAGCTCGAACGCGCAGAGCTGCGCCGGCAGGCTGCGGATCTCCTCGTCCCACGTGACGTCCACGTCGTCGGGCGGCGAGTCCAGCCCGTCCCGGCCGCCGTCCCAGCGCTGCACCATGTCGTCGTATGCGCGCCCGCGGCGACGATCGTCCCGGTCCTGCGCGCCCGCCAACCACGCGCGCCGACCCGCGTCGTCCATCGCCCGGATCCGCGCCAGCTGCGCGCGCTCCGCCTCGTCCGCGAGCGCCTCGAAGCGCGCGTGGACGAAGGGCGCGAGCGCGTCGTAGTCGGGCTCGAGCGCCGGCCCGCCGAAGAACCACGGGTGCGGCACCCGCTCCCGGAGCGTCCGATGCGTCTCCCACGAGAGCGCGGGGATCCAGAACGACCAGGCGTGGTGCAGCTCCGTCTGCGGCCCGCTCGAGTGCTCGAAGGCCTGCCAGATCCGGCGCACGAGCGCGTCGCGCGCCTCGGCCGTCGGCGTCGGGTCTCGGCCTGCGTCGACGAGCGCGCGAAACATCGAGGCCAGCGCCTCCTCCTCCTCGTGCTTCAGGTCGTGGACGCCGAGCAAGCGCCGCGCGGCGACCTCCACCTCGTCGAGCCGTCCCTCCGCCAGCGCCACCCGTCCGCGGAGCGCCGTCGCCTCCGGGCCGAGGTCGTCCACGATGGCGCGCAGGTAGCGCTCGAGCTCCTCCCGCACCGAGGCCGCGTCCAGCGCGAATCGCCGCGCGTGCTCCCACCGGCGCAGCGCCTCGCTCGCGCGATCGCGCGGCGTCCGGAACACGCGCACGTGCGCCAGGTGCAGCCGCTTCTCGTGCCGGCTCGGCCGCTCGTAGCGCCCCACCAGCGTGAGCACCGTCAGCGGCGGGAACCCCTCCCGCGCCACGTCGAGGCAGCGACAGCCCTGTCCCGGCGCCGGCCAGAGGAGCGTACCCTCCTCCCAGCGCACCGCTCGGTCTTCCCCGACCGACGTCTCGAACCGAGCCTCGCTCATCTGGCACGTCTCCGGCCACCTCAGCGGCAGCAGAGCGCGACGCCGCACGTCTCGCTGACCGAGCTCGTGCACGTGCTGCCCGCGATGCACCCTGGGAAACCCGCGCCGCGCACGTAGTAGGGCCGGTCCATCGAGCCGGTGACGTGGATGTAGAGGTTCGCCGCGCTCCCGCATGCGCAGGTCGCCGCGCCGCCGCCGCAGCCGCAGCCGGAGCTGGCGAGGTAGCTGTGCGTCGCCGGATCGCAGAGCTCCGCGGCCGAGCAGAGGCTCCAGGTAGGCCCGAGCGCAGAGCAGGCCGCCGCCGCCGCGGCGCGGTTCGTCGACGACACCGTGGTCGGCAAGTAGACGCAGCGGCCGCCGACCCTCACCCCGGGGCAGTCGCCGCAGAAGCCCATCGTGCACATGCCCGTCACGCAGTCGGCCGGCGTCGCGCAGCCCTGGCCGTCGGGGCAGCGGGGGCAGGCCGTCGCGCCGCCGCAGTCCACGCCCGTCTCGCCGCCGTTCTGCACCCCGTCGCTGCAGGTCGGCGCCACACACGCGCCGCCCATGCAGATGCCCGACAGACAGTCGCCGCCGGCCGCGCACATCTCGCCCGTGTCGCAGCCCATGCAGGTCCCGCCGCCGCAGTCCACGTCCGTCTCCGCGCCGTTGAGCAGCCCGTCGCCGCAGCCCGGCGCGTTGCAGCGCATCGTGCCCGCGTCGCAGATCCCCGACGCGCAGTCCGCCGGCCCGGTGCACATCTGACCGGTGCCGCAGCCCGGGCAGATCGCGCCGCCGCAGTCCACGTCGACCTCGTCCTGGTTGCGCACCATGTCCGCGCAGCTGACGCAGGTGCCCGCCTCGCAGACGCCCGACGCGCAGTCCCCGCCCGCCGTGCACGACCGTCCGTCCGCGCACGCCGCGCAGATCGCACCGCCGCAGTCGACGTCGATCTCGTCCTGGTTGAGCACGCCGTCCGAGCAGCTGACGCACGCGCCGGCCTCGCACGTGCCGGACGCGCAGTCGCCGTCCGCCGCGCACGCGAGCCCATCGGCGCAGCCGGCGCAGACTGCGCCGCCGCAGTCCACGTCGGACTCGTCCTGGTTGAGCGCGCCGTCCGAGCAGCTGACGCACGCGCCGCCCTCGCAGGTCCCGCCCTCGCAGTCCCCGTCCACCGCGCACATCTGCCCGTCGGCGCAGGCGTCGCAGGACGCGCCGCCGCAGTCCACGTCGGTCTCGTCGCCGTTCCTCATCAGGTCCATGCACGACACGCAGCCGCCCATGACGCAGCGCGCGCTCGCGCAGTCCATGTCGACGTTGCACGCGAGCCCGTCGGCGCAGGGCGGGCAGATGGACCCGCCGCAGTCGAGGCTCGTCTCGTCCTGGTTCTGCACCGAGTCGTTGCAGGCCGCCGCGGTGCAGGTCCCGTCCGCGCAGATCAGGCTCTCGCAGTCGCGGTCCTCGACGCACGACAGCTCCGCCCCGCACGGCGCGCACATCTCGCCGCCGCAGTCGACGTCGGTCTCGTCGAGGTTCTGCCGCCCGTCGTCGCACGAGCTCATCGTGCACATGCCGCCCTGACAGCGGCCGCTGAGGCACTGGTCGTTCGTCGTGCAGGGCTCGCCGCCGCCGCAGAGCGGGCACGGCTCCGCGCCGCAGTCGACCCCCGTCTCCGGCCCGTTGCGCACCCCGTCCATGCAGCTGGGCACCAGGCATCGCCCGCGCCCGCACACCGCGCTCAGGCAGTCGCTCCCCTCGCGGCAGCTCTCGCCGTCCGCGCACGGATCGCACGACCCACCGCAGTCGATCCCCGTCTCGTCCCCGCCCCGCTCGCCGTCGTCACACAGCGGCTCGGGCGGCCCCGCGTCCAGCGTCCGCCCCGAGTCCGCCGGGATCGTCCCCGAGTCGAGCTCTCCGGTCCCGGAGTCACAGGAGGTGAGGGCGACGGCACACGAGAACGTGCCGAGGAGTACGCAGAGTCGTCTCATATCGGGGCAAAGCAAAGCGCGTGTCCGCGGCCCTGGCAAGTGACGAAGCACGTACGAGACCGCCGCCCGGATCCTCGGGGACGCTATGTTGACTCGTTGACTTGTTGGCGGCGCGGAGCCGGGCTCGCGAGCGGCAGCGGCAGACGGCACGGCCACCGTACAGCGTGACCTCGAGCTCGACTCAGCGGTTCACCTCTCGCGGCGCGGCCAGATGGGAATCTGGACCAGCTCGGGCATGACCACCGGGAGCTCGCAGCTGGTCGCCTGGTCGTCCGCGCTCACCCGCGTCAGCAGGAGCATGGAGGCGAAGCCGAGCGCGATCGCGAGGGGCGCCGCGAGCGCCAGCGCGAGGACTAACGGGAGCGGCGGGCTCTTCGAGGGTCGCGGAGGGGGCGGGACCCAGGTGGGTGGCAGCGTCGTGCCCGGCGCGGGTGATTCGTACGCGCCCCGCCGCGAGAGGGACCAGCGACGCAGCGCGCGAGCCATCTCGTTCGCGGAGGTGAAGCGGCGTCCCCCGTCCTTCTCGAGGGCGCGATGCACGATGGCCGCGAGCGCCGGGTCCAGGTCCGGGCGGAGCTCCGTGAGCGGCGGCGCCTCGCGATAGTGCAAGGCGATCAGCCGCTCGCCCGCGGTGCCGCCGCCGAAGGGGAGCCGCCCGCAGAGCCCGAGGTAGGCGATCACCCCCACCGCGAACAGATCGCTGCTCGGCGTGACGGGCTCGCCGGTCACCTGCTCGGGCGCCATGTACCCGGGCGTACCGATCATCTCGCCGCGAACCGTCAGCGGTCCATCGGTCGGGTGAAGCACGGCCGCGACGCCGAAGTCGACGATGTGTACGAAGTCCTCGATGCTCGCCGTGCGCGTCAGCATCACGTTCCGAGGCTTGAGGTCGCGATGCACGATGCCGCGCGCGTGGGCCGCCGCGAGGCCGTCGAGCAGCTGCATCAGGATGGGGATCAAGCGCTGCGCATCCATCGGTCCCGAGACCCGGAAGGCGTCGTGCAGCGTCTCCCCGTCGACGAGATCCATCACCAGGAAGGGGGGCTCGCCGGGCGGCTCGTACAGCGCCGAGACGGACGTGACGTTGGGGTGGTGGATGCACGCCGCGGCGCGGGCCTCTCGCCGGAAGCGTGTGAGGAGTACCGGGTCCTTCGCGAACGGTTGCCGGAGCGTCTTGATGACGACACGTCGGCCGAGGTCCAGCTGCTCGGCTTCGAAGACCTGGGCGAGACCGCCCTGACCGATCTGGCGCGAGATGTGAAAACGACCCGCGAGAACGTCACCCGGCTTCGGCATGCGCGACAGGGTTCGGCGCGCCGCCCTCGCTGCCAAGCTCGAAGCTGCATCTGGCGCGATGGGTCCATGATTCTGGCACCGCGGGTCACTGCGCGCGCATCTGGGGCGAGCCACGCTGGGTCCGAGGAGGCACTCATGGACTGGAATCACGCTCCCGCGGACATCACCGCGCCAACGCTCGCAGGGGGAGGTCACGCCGGCGGACGCCCCACCCTGCTCCTCCGAGCCTCGCTCTCGGTGGGCCTCCTCGGAGCTTCGCTCTTGGTGGGCGGCTGCGCGTCCACGGCCAGCGAGCCGACCCGGTGCGAGCTGGCCGCGCGCGAGATCGAGGCGTGTGTCGCGACCACAGTCGAGACGCCCTTCAGCGCCGAGTGCAACACGGAGGAGGCCCAGCGAGCCGGCGCCCTGCTCGACCAGCTGGAGCGGGCGGGCTGCGACGGCCCGGCGGGCGGCAAGGCGGACGGGTTCTTCTGTGGCTTCTGGGATCCGCTCGGCTGGTGCGACCCTCCGCTCGCCGCGCTCGGCCCGGAGCCGGAGGGAGAGCCGACCGCCTTCCCGATCCTCCTCGCGCATGGCTTCAACACGAGCACCACGAACTTCTGGCGCTTCAACGACGTCGACGTCGCCCTCGCCGAGGACGGTCACGAGGTCGTGCTCGGTAGCGTGCCTCCCTTCGACGGCCCCGAGGTGCGCGCGAGCCACCTCGCCGAGCAGGTGGACGCGCTGCTGGCCGAAACCGGCGCGGAGCGAGTCAATCTCGTGTGCTTTTCTCAGGGTGGTGTCGACTGCCGCTACCTCGTGAGCCCGAACGGGCTCGACTACGGAGGCCGTGTCGCCAGCGTCACCACCATCTCGTCGCCTCATCGCGGGACCTATGTGGCCGACGCGGCCGTCGCCGCCCTCCCGGACGCGGACAGCGCGGTCGGGGGCGTCGTCGATCTCCTGGCGAGCTGGTACGGCGGCACCTTCAGTGAGCTGGCGGAGGACAGTCACTTCATCGACGCGATGACCTCGATGTCCGAGGCCTCGATGGTGCGCTTCAACGAGGAGATCCTCGACCACCCCGACGTCTACTATCAGTCGTGGGCCGGCTTCTCCTACGTCGGCGGCTTCCGCAACCCGCGCGACACGATCGACGAGGTGTGTCGCGACCAGGACGGCGTCCTGCAGATCCTCTGGCACGAGGGCAAGCGCGACATCATGGACCCGCTGCTCGTCGGCGGCGCGTTGTTCACGGCGCACGGCACGGAGCTGCGTCCCAACGACGGCGTGTCGACGGTCGAGAGCGCCCACTGGGGCGTCTTCCGCGGCTGCATCCCCGCCGACCACCTCGACCAGGTCGGGCAGATCCGGGATCGCACCCCGAACCGGCGCACCGGCTTCGACTACCTCCGCTTCTACCGCAACATCGCCTACGACCTCTCCGAGCGGGGTTTCTAGCATCCAGGCTTCCCCGACGACCGCCCCCAGTGTCAGGCCACGGTGTTGGTGGGCTACGCGGATGGCTCGGCCCCGACTCCCGAAGACGCCGGCTGACGCCGGGGTGCTATGACGAACTTCATGCGACGGACCGGAACCCCGTGCTGGCTCGACCTGCAGACCGACGTGGAGCGCGCGAAGGCGTTCTACGGCGCCGCGCTCGGCTGGACCTTCACCCCGATCGGCCCCGAGTTCGGCGAGTGGTGCATCGCCCGCGTCGACGGCGAGGCGGTGGCCGGCGTCGGCCCGGGTGAGCCGCGCCCCTGGCAGGTCTTCCTGCACACCGACGACATCGGCGAGACCTGCATGGCGGCGCGCGCGGCGGGCGGGACCGTCACCGTCGTGCCGGGCGACGTGGGTGAGCTCGGGCGCGCGGCGCAGCTCCGCGACCCGGGCGGCGCCATCGTCGGCCTCTGGCAGCCCGGCACCCACACGGGCTTCGGCGTGACCGAGGCGCCCGGCGCGCCCGCCTGGTTCGAGGTCAACACGCGCGAGGGCGAGGCGGTGCGCGACTTCTTCGCCGGCCTGTTCGATCTGAGCGCCGAGACGATGACCGAGATGGTCTACCACACGCTCCACGCGGACGGCCGCCCCTGCTACGGCGTGCTCCAGATGACGGACGCGTGGGAGGGCATCGACCCCGTGTGGACCGCCTACTTCGCGGTCGCCGACGCCGACGCGACCCTCGAGCGCGTGAAGGCGGCCGGCGGCGCGGTCCTCTACGGGCCCTTCGACACCCCGTTCGGCCGCGTCGCGGTGTGCAAAGATCCGATGGACACCGTCTTCTCGACCATCCAGCTGCCCTGACGCGGCACGGCGCGATTCCTGCTGGTTCGTACCGGACCCCGAGGAACGGCACATGATGACACGCCACCCAGCCCGATCGCCCGTGCTCGTCGCGAGCCTCTCCGCCCTGATCGCGGTCTCGTCTCTTCCCGGCGTCGCCGCCGCGGCTCCCCTCCTCGGCGGCCTCGGTGGCCCCGCCGGCTACGGGGTCGGCAACCTGCCCGCGAACGACGACGGCTCGAGCGCCGAGCTCGACGTCCGGGCCGCGTTCCCGTCCGGGCTCGCGTTCTTCGGCACCACCTACACCTCCCTCTGGGTGAACAACAACGGCAACGTCTCGTTCGGCGGGCGCCTCAACAGCTTCACGCCGCGGCCCTTCCCCATCGCGAGCCAGCCCATGATCGCGCCGTGGTGGGGCGACGTCGACACCCGCGGCGGCGGCGCGCCGGCCCGCAACGGCGTCTACTGGTCGGTCACCCCCGGCCGCTTCGTCGCGACCTGGCACGACGTCGGCTTCTACGCCTCGAACGACTCGTTGCAGAACGACTTCCAGATGATCCTCACCGCGGCGCCTCCGGGCGTCGGGGACTTCGACGTCGAGTTCCGCTACAACCGCTGCGAGTGGACGACCGGTGACGCCAGCGGCGGCATGGGCGGCTTCGGCGGCACCCCCGCCCAGGCCGGCTTCGACGCCGGTAACCTCATGGACTTCGTCGCGCTCCCCGGCTCGCTGACCATGCGCGTGCTCGACCTGTGCACCACGTCGAACGTGGGCATCCCGGGCATCTGGCGCTTCGAGATCCGCGGCGGCGAGGTCATGTGCCCCGGGCGCGGCGACCCGTGCAGCACCGGCATGCCGGGCGAGTGCGACGCGGGCACGATGGTGTGTCTGAGCGCAGACGAGGCGGCGTGCATGCCCGACCGCGAGCCCGAAGAGGACCTCTGCAACGGCCTCGACGACGACTGCGACGGCGCGACCGACGAGGCCCTCGGCAGCACCACGTGCGGCATCGGGGAGTGCGTCCAGACCACCGCCAACTGCGTCATGGGCACTCCGCAGACCTGCGTCCCCCGCCCGCCGCAGATGGAGGCGTGCAACCTGCTCGACGACGACTGCGACGGCGTGATCGACGAGCTGCCCCCGCTCACCTGCGGCGTCGGCGCGTGCATGAACCGCGTGCTGCCCTGCGTCGACGGAGTCCCGGGCCGCTGCGTGCCCGGTGAGCCCACGCCCGAGCTCTGCAACGGCGTCGACGACGACTGCAACGGCCTGATCGACGACACCCTGCCGGGCTGCGAGCCCCCCGACGCCGGGCCGCCGCCGGTCGACTCGGGCATGCCCTTCGAGGACGCGTCCACCCCGCCCCCCGACGCCGGCTTCGCGGACGCGGGCGCGCGCGAGTGTGTCGGCGAGAACTGCTACCCCCTCTCGGGCCGCGCCGGCCCCATCGGCCGCTGCAACTGCCGCGCGGCCGGGAGCGGCGGCTCTCCGTGGCCGGCCACCGCCGTCTTCTGCGCCTTGCTGGGCCTGCTCACCCTCCGCCGCCGCGGCGTCTGAGGAGGGGATAGCGTCCCCTGTGGAAAGCTCGGGCGTCCTCCGCCGATGTCCCGGCACTCGTAGTTTCAATCGCTCAGAAACAAGTCGGCCGGCAGCACCGACAGCAGCTCGCCCCGGATCGGCCCCACTCCCGTCCACGCGGTGACCCGCACCGTGACCACGGGGCATCCCAGCTGCTCCGAGTCGGGGATGGCGGCAGCCTGGTGGAGCAGCGCGTCGTCGAACCGCAGCACGAGCAGCTCGTCCCCGAGCGCGCCGCAGCCACGGACCACCAGCTCGTTGGCCCCCGTGAAGTCGACGCGGTGCACGCTCAACACCGTGACCTCGCCCGTGGCTCGCTCCGCCGGACGGTAGCCGGGGTAGGGCGAGACGCCGCCCGCTCCCGCGCCGACGCACGCGCTCGACGCGACGACCGCGACCAGCATCAGCCCCATCCCCCGCATGTGAACGAAGATAGCCGCTCTACATCGAGCTCGCACTCCCTTCGCAACAAACCCGCTGCGCCGCGTGGAGGGGCTGAGTCGGCTGGCATCGTACGCAGCGCTCCTCTTTGGTCGTGGCGTCGCGGTGAGTGGGCACCCGCGGCAAGCTGACAATGCCTCTAGCTTCGCCGGTCACCTCAGCCTATCGTCTGCGCCATGCGTGCCCTTCATGCGATCTTCTGCCTGACCGCGCTCTTCGCCGGCGGGTGCATTCGGACATCGGCGGTGCACGGACGGGTCGCGGCCGGTCAGGATTCGGACCCCTTCGTCACGGTCGAGGCTGGGAACGTGGAGTACCCCCTCGGTCGCCTCTTCGCCCGCTACTCCGTCGACCGCGCCTCCCAGACCTGCTGGCTGATGGTGGGCTACAGCCTGGCGTCGATGGACTGCTGCGACGCGCGCCGGGTGGGGGCTCTCCAGCCGGTCATCACCTGGGAGAGCGACGCGTCGTGCGCGCGCCAGTCAGCCTCTGCGCGTCCGGAGCCCAGCCCTTCTGCGTCGCCTCCTCGTGCGCAGGACGCCAACGCGCCGCCGACCTCCACCGAGCCTGACTGAGCCGGCAGCGCGCGGGTGAGCTGTGACGCGGTGGACGTCGCCCAACGGGGCGATCTCGGGGTCGTCGCCCGGAGGGGGCTCTTTGACTGTCGCCTTCGCGGGTTCAAGCTGCATTTCGCGCTCATCGAAGGCGTCAACGACGCGCCACGCGACATCCACGCGATCTGCGACGCCGTGCTCGCGCGCGACCTCCAGGTGAACGTCAACCTCGTGCGCTACAACCCGCCCAGCGCCGCGCATGGCCGCGAGCCGCCCGAGCGCGTCCTGGAGGCGTCCGCGGTCCGCGCCCGGGTGCGCGTCGTGCCGCGCGTCGGCGTCGACGTCCACGCGTCGTGCGGCATGTTCCAGCTCGCGGGTCAGCCGGAGTGACGAGGCCCCGCGCCACCGTCGGCGTCTCCGACCACGCGGGCTGGGCCGCGCTCGTGACCGTCGGCGCCGACGGAACGGTCTTCGACCGCCGCCGCGTCGAGCTGGTCGACCCGGCGCTTCCGAGCTTCGCCTACCACCACGGCGCGCAGGGCCTGCCCATCGATGAAGGCGTCGAGCTCGTCGAGCGCGTGGCCGCGTCGGCGGCCGAGCACGCCGCGCGGGGTCTCGCCGCCCTCGCGGAGGCGGTCCCGGCCGACATCGTCGCCATCGCGCTGCGCGTCCGGCCCGCGCTGCCGCCCACCATCGCCGAGCGCATCCAGAGCTACCACGCCCAGACCCGCGCCGACGGCGTCATGTACCGCGAGGCGCTCGCCGCCGCGGCCGAAGCGCGCGGGTGGGGCGTGCGCTGGTTCGACCCCAAGCGCGTCTTCGACGAAGCCGCCCGCTCGCTCGGCGTGGACAGCCTCGACCCCTTGTTCGACCGGACCCGCGCCGCCCTCGGCCCGCCCTGGCGCAAGGACCAGAAGCTCGCCATGGCCGCCGCGCTCGCCGGGTGACAGCCGGGGCCGATCGGCGCGTGACCACGTCGCGCACCTGCGCGTCGTCGCACTCCGGGTACGACACGCCTCTCTCATGAGGGCGTCTACTCCGTGCAGTTCTTCACCGCGAGGTCGGCGTCTCGGAGCTCGTCCGCGTCCGGCTGGATCGCGCTGAACGAGTTGGAGAGATCGCGGACGAGATCGCGCGCGCCCTCCTCGTCGCCGGCCTGCCAGAGCCGCTCGATCTCGTCCGCGGTGCGGAGGTCGCGCTCCAGCCGCGACACCGTTTGCGCCGCGGCGGAGTGCGCGCCGCGCGCACGGGCCGACGGACTCTGCCGGTAGCGCTCGTTCCAATCGTCGATCCCGGCCCGGAGCGCGGCGCGGTACTCGTCGAGCTCGCGCTGTCGAGCCGGCCGCGCCTCGTCGCATGGCTGCGGCCAGAACCCGCAAGCGAGCGTGGGGAGCGCGAGCGCGAAGGCCGCGGCGTGGAGTCGTGCCCGCATCGCGAGACCCTACCTCACTCTATGGACTGAGCGACCGAGTCGAACCAGACGTCGATATGCCCGGGGGCGACGAGGAACCGCCATCCGGGCGGCAGCGCCAGGAACGGCAACGCCTCCGGACAGCGCTCGGCCATGTGCGCGTGATGGAGAGGATCGAAGAAGTCCGCGGCCTCGCTGTATTCGCCGCCCCAGATGTACCAGCCGCTGGTCCCCGCTACGGGCTGGACTCGCACCCCGTTGAGCGGCAGCTGGTCGAGCGAGTCGAGCGCGACGCCGACCTTCTCGTGGCCGAGCGGTGGAGCGGGAGCGACCCCGTGCGCTCGGCAAACGCGCAGCTGCTCTTCGGTCGGCTCGGAGCTCATGGCGTTGCATACCATAGCGTGCCGGGAACGATCCTCGTCGACAGGCGCCTCGGAGGGGGACGCTATGTTGACTTGTCGACTTGTTCGCGAATAAGTCAACAAGTCAACCTAGCGTCCCCTGTGGCGTGGCCGGCGTTCCCATGACCGAAGCGACCCGAACTCTCGAGCAGCGCATGGCGCAGATGACTCCCGCGTCGCGCTCGTTCGCGCGAGCCCTCCTCGACCGGATCCCCAGCGCGAGCGACTGGCTGACCACGGAGCCCGGCGAAGACGGCGAGCTGCTCTTCGCGCGGATCCCTTCCCCCACCGGCGACCCGGCGCGCGAGATCGTCGTCTGGATGGAGTCGGACGAGCCGAGCCTCGCCTTCGGCGAATGGCACACACACGCGACCGTCTGGGCGTCCCCCGTCGACGCAGACCCGGACCTCCTCCTCGTCGAGCTCCTGGAAGACATCCTGCACGATCGCATCGTGCTCTGCGACGACGTGTCCGCCTCCCGGTGGCCGACCGTCGTCGACCTCCGAGATCCCGACGCCGTCCTCGGCGCGCTGACCGAGCCGCATGACGCTGGCGAGGTCCGCCTCCGCTCATGGCGCGGCACCACCGACGCACAGACTTCGCTCGACTGAGCACGGCGTCGGGGACGATCCTACCCATCTAGCCGCTGAGCCGCGGATCACCCCTGACGCCGGGGACGCTCTTCGTCTTATCGTCTTTCCGTAGAGCCCAATACTATCAGCAGGTTGCGGGAATGACGGTAAGACGATCAGCGTCCCCGCACCCGTCCCTGGTCGAATCGGAGCGTCGCCACGGCCCCCTTGGAGGTGAGCACCCAGTCGACGATCGTGACCACGACGACGACACCGAGCCCCGCGCCGATGGGCGCCTCAGAAGGAGGTGCGAGGGGCCGCCGACGACGTCGCCCGCGGGTCGGAGGGTGAGCCGGGCGGGAGCGCGGCCGAGCGCGTGGAAGCGTCGAAGGGCACGAGCACGAGTCGGCTGTCGGATCCATCGCTCCGCAGACCGCTCAGTCGAGACCCGTCCGAGGTCAGCGCAAACGAGCCGAGGTCCCAGTGGCCGCCGTGGGTGACTCGGCGCGTCTCCCGTCCTCGAGAGTCGACCTCGGTGATCTGGAGACCCGTGGCGCTCAGGGCGGAGCCGCCACCAGGAGCGCGGTGACGCGCGGTGCGAAGCGGCTCGACGAAGCGCGCGACCTCGCCCGACGTCTCCACGTGCGCGAAGGCGTCGATCGGTCGATGAAAACGCACGCGACCGTCCCTGGCGACGCCGACCACCCAGGAGCTGATCACGCTCTGGTGGTGAAGGGTCAGCAGGAAGCCGTCCCCCTGCCGGTGCAAGCCGGTGACCATGCCGCGAAGCTCGGCCGGGAGGCGAAAGCGTGTGGTCCGCCGTATCGCGCCTGTCATCGGGTCGTGCGATCGCAGAATGATTCGTCCCCCGCGGTCGACGGCGTTGACCAGCTCGCCGCCCGCCAGAACCGGCGCGGTGCCCGTCCGGCCCCTGGCCCACCGGATCGTCCCCGTGTCCGGATCGAGCGCCACGGTCACGCGGTTTCGAGCCGATCCGCCCTGCACGGAGGCGTGGGAGGGGAGGTCGAGGGCTCCTCGATAGAACACCGCGTCGACCCAGACGCCACCGCTGTCGACCACCGCCGAGTCCATGCAGGAGAACGCGCATGGGGGGTGCTCGCACCGCGGCGGCCGGTTCGGCGCTCGCCACGACCAGCGGACTCGGCCGAAGGAGTCGACGCGGGCCACCGCCGCCTGCGTCACGTCGTCGACGCGGGCGGTTCCGAACATCAGCAAGTCCCCCGTCGGCAGCCGGCGACTGTACAGGTTGGTGTCGTGCCCATCGATGCGGAGACGCTCGACCGCGATCGCGCGGCCGCCCCTGTCCCTGCGTACGAGGAACGTCGCGGTGCCGACGGCGGTGGACTCGAACTGCTGGCCATCGACCTCGAGCTGCCGCACGTATTGCGTGTCGACAGCCCGCCCGGCCAAGCGCGACGCGCCGGTGACGCGGACGATCGAGACCGAGCCGTCCGGGAGATCGTGGTGGTCGAGGCCCCAGTGCCCCCCGCGATTCGTGTCCTCGACGACGAGGTCGGAGTCGACCCCGAGCTGTGCGTTTGCGACGGAGGCCACGGGGAGGGTCAGCATGACGCCGAAGAGCCGAAGTGCCGAAGTGAGTCTCATGCTCCGCCGACGCCCCGCGCGCGTGTCGTATTCATCGCCGCCGCCAGGACCCGGGAACCACCCCGTCGCTTGGGGACGCTCTTCGTCTTGTCGTCTTTCCGTAGAGCCCAATACTGTCAGCTGGTTGCGGGAATGACGGTAAGACGATGAGCGTCCCCGCACCCGGGCCTGGGGCCGCCTGAGCGTCCACGCACCCGGCCCTGGCCGCCCCGCCCCGCATCCGGCCCTGGGGCCGAGAGCCTGCTGTCGGCGCGGAACTGGTTAGCGCTCGCGGCGTCGGTCTGCGGGCTCGTAGCTCAGCACCGCGCCGTCGCCCGCGAAGAGCATCGGGAGGCCGGCGACGAAGACGAGCAAAGCGTTCAACGCGGCGGTGGTGGTGAACAGGACGTTCCAGCCCTGTCGTGAAAAGGTCGAGTGGGTCGGCGAGAAGATGCCGAGCGCGCCCATCCCGACCGCGGACAGCAAGCCGAGCACCGTGATGAACCCGCCGCCGACGCGGACGTCGTCGTTGTAGACCCAGCGCGCCCTGAGCGTGCCCCGCCGCTCCACGTCGAGCGGTCGGAGGACCTGCTCGGAGCCGTTCATGTGCGTGACCGCGAACGAGTGGACGCCGGGGTCGATGGTCATGATGCAAGGCGCGGTGCAGATCCGACCGAAGTACTGCGCTCGCATCGTGTGAGTATCGATCGAGCCGCCTACGGGTCGAGCGGACGCCGTGGCGCTCGAGGTCTGCAGATGGAGCGTCAGGCGTTCGTCGGAGAGGAACCTGACGCGGACGCCGTCCTCCACGAGATCCACGTCCTCCCGCCGTCGACGACGTCTGCGGCGTGGTCTCCGGGGCTCCGGGCGGGCGGTCTCGGCCGAGTCCGCCCGCGGAGCGTCCGCCGCGCGGCCCGCGAATCGGATCTGGTCCGCCGGGACCCGCTCTATCTCGCCCGTCGCCAGCTGGATGACCACGCCGCGTCGCGGCCGACTCTCGATGATCGTTCCGCGCAGCATGCCGCCGTCACGCAGCAGCACCAGGTCGGGCGGCGCGGCGCGTGGGGGGCGCTCTCCCGCCGGCGCGGCGAGGCCGTCCGCGGACTGCGCCATCCCCACGGCTGGAGCGACGGCGATGAGCAACGTCAACGTGACCAACGAAGTGTACTTCACGAAGGGCGCAGGCTATCGTCGCGAGCGCGTCGGCGCAACAAGCGTTCACGGCCTCGTCTGGGAGGGGGACGCCATGTTGACTTGTTGGCTTGTTCGCGAATGAGTCAACAAGTCTCAGCACGTGACCGAGGAAGCAACGCAGCCCAGGAATCGCGGGGGACGGCAGGCGACGGGAGGTAAGTGGATCAACTCTCCAGCGTCCCCTGTGGCGTGGCCGGCGGAGCGCTGGTGTGCCTCCGCCGGGCAGCTTCGGTTCGAGCGCGGCCCGGGCGATCCACGAAGGAACAACGCGCGACGGCTCTTCGAGTACCATCGAGCCATGCGAGCCAACGTCCTGCTGGCGGTCGCGCTGCTCGTGGCCTGCAACGAAGACCCCGGCGGAGCGGAGGAAGACGCCGCGACTCGACGCGACGCTGGTGTCTCCAACGACGGCGGCGAGCCCGAAGACGCCGGCACACCGCCCGACGCGAGCAGCGCGACCGACGCGGGCGCCTTCGATCCGGCGCGTCTCGGGGTGGCCGACGACACCGTGCACTGCGTGCCGGCCGATGGCCCCTACGGGTACGCGACCTTCCGGCCCGATCAACCGGGCTTCCCCGCGCCTGGCGAGTCGTTCGTCGACCCGGTCTTCGGCACGACCATCACCCGCGTGACCGACCATCACCCCGACGAGAGCTTCGGCAACGTGCCCTACGCACGCAACGGCTTCTCCAACGCGGACGGCTCGCGGGTGTTCTCCGCGCGCGGGATCTACGACGTGACCCGCGGCGAGGTCGCCGTCCCGAGCGCCCCGGCCGCCGGTGGGCTGACGCAGAGCTTCCATCCGCTCCAGCCGTCCATCTATCTCTACCCCGAAGGCAGCCGCCTCATGCGCCACGACCTCGAGGCGGGCACGAGCGACGTCGTCCGCGACTTCGGCGTCGAGCTGCAGGAGCTCGGGGGATCCGTCGACTGGATCGACCGCACCGGGCGCTACGCGCTGCTGAACCTCGCCGGCGAAGGTCGGCTCTACGACATGCGGGACGACCGGCTCTTCGACGGCGCCGTCGACCTGAGCGCGGTGGACGCGGGATGGGCCGGGCTCTCGCCCGACGCGCGCTGGGTCGTGACGGCGGGGAGCTTCCTGCACCGCGCGTTCGCCGTCGACCTCTCGGCCGGCACGGTCTCGCCGTCGGGGCACGTGTTCTGGACCCTGTGCGGCGACCACGGTGACCTCGCGACGGCCAGCGACGGCACGACCTTCATGATCACCCAGGAGTGCTACGACCAGCCGGACGTCTACGCCGTCGACGTGTCGATCCTTCAGACCGGCGACGACGCCGCGGGTCGCCAGAAGCAGCGGGATGACAACCGACTGCTGTTCCGGATCGACTGGCACATGGGCGCGCACTACTCGGCGCCGTCGGTCGGCCCCATGCAGGACTGGGCGTTCGTGAGCACCGAGGTGAGCGGGAGCACGGCGAACGATCCGAGCGGTGATTGCGAGCCCTACCGGAACGAGATCGTCATGGTGAACCTCCTCGACGGGCGCGTCCGGCGCCTCGCCCACCACCGCTCCGACATCAACGGCTACTGCGCTCAGCCCCGCGTGCAGGCGGCGTGGGACGGGAGCGGCGTGTTCTGGGTGTCGAACTTCGGCGACGACCGCGGCTCCTGCGGATACAGCGATCTCTACTACCTGCCCCTCCGACCGTGACCCTCCCGAGGCGCGTCCCGACGGCGCCCTCGCTCAGCGCACGACGCGGATCAGCGTGCCCGCCGCGGGCGGCACCTCCGCCGCGAGCACCGACGCCGCGCACTCCTCCTCGGGCGAGCCCGCGAGCTCGCCTTGCAGCGTCCAGGTGGCGGCGCCGTCCGCGGCGCTCATCCGAACGGCCACGACGGCCCGGCCCACGCACGCGAGCACCGCGTCCCGCTGACGCGCCAGCGCCGCGTCCAGCCACGCGCCGAGGGAAGTGCCCGGCGTCGCGCTGGCGCTCTCCGCGGGAGCACGCCGCGGCGGAGGCGGGAAGCTCGTGTCGACCACGCCGGGCGTCGGCACCGAGCTGACCCGCACGGGCCGGAGCGCCGCCTCGATGCACTCCTGCTCCGTCGCCGTCGCGATCTCCCCGCTCAGCCGCGTCACGCGTCCGTCGGCGGCGAGCGTGATCTCGAGCCCGACGCCGCGCCCCGACGTGCAGGCCTCCACCGCCTCCGACACCGCGGCCAGCTCCGCCACGTACCGCGCCTCGCTCGCCTGGTACGCCGCCGGCGGCTCCTCCTCGCGCTGGACGCGCTCGATCGCCGAGTCGCGGCTGCACACTTGCCCGTTGGTGCGATCGACCACGCACACGTAGGAGACCATCCTGTCGCACCCCTCCGCGCGGAAGCCGCCGCCGTCCAGCTCGATGACGTAGACGTCCGGGCAGTCCAGCTCGACCGCGGCGCGCGCGCGCACGACGGATTCGGTGGAGCGGAACGGCGACGCCCCGGTGCCCGTGACGCAGGCGGCGAGCAGGGCGACGTACGGGACGAGGGCGGAGAGAGTTCGGCAAGACCGCATGCGCGGCCGAGTATGCACCATGGAGGCGCCGCGGCCACGGCCCCAGTCCCAGCTCGAGTGACCCAGTGCGGCTCGCCGAGCTCCGGGTCGCGTGACAAGGTGGCCGAATGAAACGTGCTTGGTCGATCTTGGTCTGCGTCGTCGTGACCCTCGGCTGCGGGGGAGCCCCGAGCGCCGGTCCCGCGGAAGCCTCGCCCCCGAGGGCGACCACGAACGCCGAGGCGCGCCCCCAGCGGAGGGCGACCCCGAGCCCGCAGGAAGTCGTCCAGGGCATGAACGCGGTGACCCCCGCGGTCGCGGCGTGTGGGGGCGGAGCGCACGGGCAGGTCAGCGTCCGAATCGTGTTCGACAGCTCGGGCGCTGTCATGAGCGCGAGCATCAACCCGACGTACCACTACGAGTCCGCCGAGCCAGGGCCGGACTGCGAGCCGACGCCCGACAGCCGGGGCTACTACCGCTGCTCTCGGACGCGACCGCCGGAGCCCGAGCTGGACGCATGCTTCATTCGCGCCGTCGAGAGCGCGCGGCTCCCCCCGTTCGGTCAGGCGACCTTCTCCGTGAACTATCCGTTCCGGTATTGAGCCCCGCGAGCGCACGCTGCTGGTCCAAGCAGAGCCGGCGCACTTGGTCGAGAGGGCGCGTCCTAGACGCTAGGACTCCCGGGATCCTGAGGAGGCTCGCGCCGGCCGACGAGTTGCTCGATTCTCGCAATGACGTTTGCATCGTCTCGCGGTTCCTCGTCCAGCGTTCCCTGGATCCGCACGAGCACTCGCGCGGCGTGGTCGTTCCTTGCCGCGACTGCGAAGCCCAAGCCCGCGCCCGCCGCGAGCCCGAGCAGCGCGGTCACAATCTGAACCCAGGGCGTCAAGAGCTCGACGAGGTGGCTCCACTCCTCAGCGCGCATGAGGAAGACGGCCGCCGTGGTGTGCAGCCCCAGGATCACCACGACGGCGACGCCGCCCAACCCCGCCCAGAGCCTGGACCTCATGGGGTCTCCACCTGGACGCGCGCCGCGCCCAGTCGGATTCGCCCCACCGCGCTCCGCCGCTCGATCAGCGTGAACGCGTCGTCCACGCCGAGGTCTGCCAGCTGACGACGCGCGCGGCTGACGTCGAGGTTCAGCTTCTGGCGGGTGATCCGAAGGCCCTCGGCCAGCGCTTCTGTCTCGACCCAACCTCGATCCGGCAGGGGGATTCCACGCTCGCCGTCCGCGACTCGCTCGCGTGCGAGCAGGGCGAGCAGGTAGTGAAACGCGCGCTGGGGGACGGGGACGGTCTCATCGGGCCAGCGCAGCTCGAACTGGATGTCCTCCTCGTCGCGGCTCACGCGAAAGCGGGCTTCGGCCGCCGCGAGGTAGCGCCGACGCCGCGATGTGGGGCTGGTGGCCGGGAGCTGCCCGGTCGCGCTCGGCGGAGGCAGCTCGAGGAGCCACACCTCGTCGCCGATCTGCACGACCGACTGATCCTCGACCGGGTGCTCGCCCGCCTCGGTTTCGGCCATCCACCGCTGCTCCGAGACAGCGACGGTGAGCCGCACGGTCTCGTCGTCGGGCAAGTAGAGCATCCCTCCGCTCGCCCGCCGTTCCTGGCCATCGGCCATTCGTCGGGCCAGCGCGTCGGGACGGCCGAGCCTCACGACCTTCCAACTCAAGGCGGGGGTCACGTCCCCGAGCGAGATCATGCTGCCCGCCTGCACGGCGACGGGGCGGCCCGGCTCGACGAGCTGACCGTCCAGGTACGTACCGTTCGTGCTCCCGAGGTCTCGCAGCCACCAACGTGCATCCCGGAACGAGAGACTTGCGTGCTCCGTCGAGACGCTGTCGTCACTGACCAGGAAACCGCAGTGCGGAGCTCTCCCCATCAGCGTGTGCGCGCCCAGGGTGCAGCGCCTTCCGCTCGCTTCGTTCGCGATGACCGCCACGGCGGGATCTAGGTTACCATCGTCCGGTGGGGGATGGGTCACGGCACGTGGAGGGGCCTGGCTCCGGATTGCGCCGCGCCGACGAGCAGCGCACGGAAGGCCGGGCGGACGCCGCGGGGGTCGTCGGGAGCGTCTTCTCCTCCAGATACAGGGACCGAGGGCCCCTGGCGCGCGGTGGGTTCTCCGAGATCCGGAGGGCACTCGACGTGCTGATGGATCGGCACGTCGCCGTGAAGGTGCTGGCCTGGCAGCACTTGGACGACGCCGGGCGAGTCGCGCGGTTCCGGCGCGAGGCCGCCATCACCGCGTTCCTGGAGCACCCAGGGGTGGTGCCTGTCTACGACAGGGGGGAGCTGGACGACGGTCGACCTTGGTTCGCCATGAAGGAGATTCGCGGCGCGACCTTGGCCGCGGCGCTCGCGGACGCCCGCGAGCGCCCGCCCGGCACCGAGCGCCGAAGAGCGCTTCGCGCCCTCGTGGGTGCGTTTCACAGGATGTGTGAAGCCGTCAGCTACGCGCACAGCCGCGGTGTGATTCACCGCGACCTGAAGCCAGCGAACCTCATGAAGGGGGAGTTCGGCGAGGCGCTGGTCATGGACTGGGGCCTCGCGAAGCGGGAGGGAATGAGCGAGGACCTCGCGCTCGGCGTCCCGACGACGCGCTCGGCAGACGAGACCGAGGCGGGCGACGTCTTCGGTACGGTCCCCTACATGGCCCCCGAGCAAGCGCTCGGCGCGACGGACGAGATCGGGCCCGGTACCGACGTGTTCGCGCTCGGCCTGGTTCTCTTCGAGCTGCTCACCGGTCGACGGGCGTACCGGGGCGACGGGCCGCCCCTGTGGGCGAAGGCCATTCGCGGAGAGGTCGAGCTCATCGAGACCGATCAGCTCCTCGACGAGGGGTTCGCCGATCTTCGCGAGGTGGTGACGCGCGCGACGCGTCGAGAGTCGTCCGAGAGGTACGCCGACGCGAGCGGATTGGCGCGGGCCCTTCAGATGTGGCTCGACGGCGAGGCGAGGCGGCAGCGCGCACGAGACCTCTTCGAAGGGGCACGAGCCGCCGCGTCGAGCCTCGCCGTGCTGCGCGCGCGAGAGGCGGAGGCGGGGCGGCGTCTCCTCGTCGCGCGGCGAGACATCCGGGACTTCGACCCCGTGGAGCAGAAGGCTCGGGTCTGGGATCTCGAAGACGAGCAGCGCGCTCTCAGACACGAGCGGGAGGCCCTGGAGGCCGAGCAGACGGCGTCGCTCGAGGACTGCCTTCACCACGACCCGGCGTTCTTGGAGGCGAAGGTGGAGCTGGCGCGGGTCCTGAGGGGCGCCGCAGACGCCGCCGAGCGATCGGGCCAGGCGCACGAGACGGATCGGATCTGTAGGCGGTTGGAGGCGCTCGGGCTCGCGGAGCACGAGTCGTTCGTGCGCAGGCGAGGCGCGGTCGAGGTGAGGACCGATCCCTCTGGAGTCGCCATCACGGCTCGCCGCTTCGTGCTCGAAGGTCGACGCTGGGTCCTCGGAGAAGGCGAGGCTCTGGGCGTCACGCCGCTCGCCGCGCACGAGATGGCGGCCGGTAGCTACATGCTGGAGATGTCGCAGGCTGATCGGGCCTGGCGCCATCCAGTTCGGGTGCCGCGGGGTGCCAACGCGACCGTCGAGGTCACCCTCCCGTCCACGGAGATCGAGGAGGGTAGTCAGCTCGTGCTCGCCGGCTGGTTCACGGCGGGAGGCGACGCGCGTGCCGCCGAGCCGATCCCGGAGCGGCGCGTCTGGGTCGACACGTTCGTGATCCGTGCGTTCCCCGTCACGGTCGCGGAGTACTTCGCCTTCCTCGACGCCCTCGTGGACGCTGGCGACGCAGAGGCAGCCGAGCAGCACGCGCCGAGGCTGCAGCCGGGAGCCAGCCGTGACGGCGCGCCCGCGTTCGTTCGCCGCGGGTCTGGCCACTTCGAGCCGGCCCCGGACGAGATGGGCCGCATCCCCGATCCTCGGGCTCCCATCGCCCTTGTGAGCTGGCACGACGCGCGGGCCTACGCCCGCTGGCAGTCAGCGCGGACCGGGCTCGACTGGCGTCTCCCCAATGAGCTGGAGTGGGAGAAGGCGGGGCGCGGCGCGGACGCGCGCCACTTCCCCTGGGGCAACGAGCCGGAGCCCACCTGGGCGCGCGTCCTCGGGGCGACGGAGGAGGTCCCGAGCCGCGTCCCGGTCGACGCCTATCCAGTAGACGAGAGCCCGTACGGCGTTCGCGGCATGGCGGGAAACGTACGCGACTGGTGCGAGAACGTCTGGAGCGTCGACGGTCCGCCGCTCGATGCAGAGGGCCGACTCGTCCATCGAGAGGCGCCGGAGGCGGGGCTGCGCTCCATCCGAGGCGGGGCGTGGAGCACGGTCCCGGATCTCGCGCGCCTCGCCAGCCGCTTCGCCGCGCCGCCGGACGCCCGCTTCCCCGTGGTGGGCTTCCGGCTGGCGCGCTCTCTCACGGAGACGTGATGTGCTCGTCGAAGAAGTACGTGGCGCTGATGTCCGAGTATTTCTTCCGCGTCAACGTGATCGGCTGGTTCGTCGACACCGGATTACCGTCGAAGAGTGGATGGGGCGTGGTCACCGTGGAGAACCACACGAGGTTGCGCAGCGTCCACGTGCCGTTCACCGACTCCAGCTCGAACGCGACGTGTGACACGGTCGTCTCGCCCTGAGGACAGTTCGGGTCGTCGATCTCGAACGCCAAGGTATTGGCGCTGAGCGCCGGCTTCTGCCCGCTCTGCCAATCGGTGCTGGACAGGAGAGGCTTACAGCGGAACTGAAAACTGGAGTCGGCCTCGTACGTGCCGACGATCGGGTAGCTTCCTCCCTCGATCGTCGGTTTGAGTGAGCCCCCGTTCTGGCTCCCGATCAGCGCGTTCCAGTCGACCCCGCTCTTCAAGAACCAATGCTCTCGGAGTCGGCGGTAGTATACGGACTGCCCCTGGTGATCGACGTTGTCGGGCATGACGGTGCTGTGGAGTACGCGTCCGACGCCCCCCATCTCCAGGTGGAAGATACTCGCCTTGCTGAGTGTCGGCGGAAGCTGGAACGGCTCGATCAGGTTCCCGAGTTTCCTGAGCTCCTGGCCGAGCCAGCCGATCAAGCTCCGAATGCTGTACTGGTCCGGCGCCTTGATGTCAGCTTTCATATCCATGGTCAGAACCCTCCCTCACTCCTGGTGTCTGGCTGCGCTGATGCGGGCGTCGACCCGGCCGTCTGGCCTAGGAGCAGCCGCGCCTCTGCCGAGGCCGCCCCGTATACCCGCCCCTCGACGTGAACCTCTACGGTCGCGTCAGTCGTGTTACATAACCGAACGATGGGCCAGTTGTCACCTGCGATGTCCTCGGCACGCGCGCTGGCCGCATCATATGTGTCCGCTGAGTGCCACGTGCGTAGGTCGATGTCTGCGCCGCTCTCAGCCAGCCCGACCCACTCCACGCAGGCCCGCGCCGGGAGCGAGTCCACAAGGCTCGTGCAGCTCCCCTCGAGCGCGGCCCAATCGCCGGAGAGCGTGTCTCTGCACTCCGAGATGGGCGCGTCGCCAATTCGCCCGCGAAGCTCCTCTCGAAGGCCGTCCAGAGTTCGTTCGGGCTCGGCCTGCGTCGACTGCGCGGGCGCCGGCCGCGAGCAGAGCAGAGCGGGGCTCCCCACGAAGCTGGCCCTCACCTGAACTGCGTTGCTCTCGGAGGCTGCTTCGCCGCGGGGCAGCAGCCGTCCGACCCAGCGTGGACTGGGGGTCGAGGCTTCGGCGGTGTCGCGCCTGAGCGCGACCCGGCTCAACGAGCCCGGCGGACCGGCGGTCAGGCTCCTAGGCGGCACGTATCCCGGGGAGACGACTTGCAGTCGTGTCAGCGGCACGTCCAAGGGTGCCGCGACGTCGGCGCTCAGGTGGGCCAGACAGCACGAGCCGTTGGAGCCCTCGCTCCCGCACGCGGGCGGCAGCGTCCGGCCCTCGTACGGCAGCTGGGCCGGGTACCGCGCGACGAAGGCCTGCGCACCGTCGCTCCCGTCGTGCCGCCCTCGAAGGCGAACCGGCATCGGCGCGTCGCCGCTGTTGCACGCCATCACCACCGGCCAGCTGTCGGTGGCGTAGTCGTAGGAGAGCGGCGTGGTCTCATCCGACGCGCGGGTCACCCTCAGGTCGATGTCCTCGTCGTCCGAGGCGACGCTGATCCACAAGGCACATTGGCCGGCGGGGATCGGCGCCTCGAGCGTCTCGCAACGACCTACGGGGACGGGGCCCCACTCCTCCCGGAAGAGGGCCCGGCACTGAGCCGTCGGCGCCGTGCGCGCCGGCACGACGTCGCTCAAGCTGGTGGCGACGAGGTCTCGGAGGTGGTCGCGCAGCTCCACGTTCGGCGGGACGATGACTCGCGTGCCGCCGCCGAGGAAGCCCCCCACGCCGAGACCGAAGAAGACGGGCGCCTCCGCTTGAGCCGCGAGCGGAAACCACGGCGCGGCCCAGGCCTGGACCAGGAAGCCGCCCGAGCTGCCGTCGAATACCTCGAGGTGGTCACCGACCTCGAGCTCGATCCCGAACTGAGGCACGAGGAACGCGCTCGCGGGAGTGAGCGCCGCCCCGGGCTCCAGGAACCACCCCAGACGCACCGGCCCCTCCCCGATGCGGTAGCGGAAGCTCAGAGACGCGCCGGCTCGAAAGAGGCCCTGATCCACGCGGTCGCCCGTGGTCTCGTGGAGCAACCCCACGAGCCCGCCGCCAGCCCGCAGCTCGAACGAGATCACCTCGCTCATGGCGAACTGCCAGCCCGCCGTGAACTCCATGAGGCCGCTCCCCGACGCGGTCCCGCCTCCGTTCGCTCTGAGCACGAGCGCGTGCTCCGGGCTGATCTCCGTCTGCGCCACGGCCGCTGAGGGGAGGGCGCCGAGAACGAGGAGAGTCACGAGGACGTTTCGCCAGATCATCAGACACCTCCCAGCGCGGTCGCGAACCCGACGACGTCGAAGAAGAGAATGAGGCCGAAGTTCTCGGCCGTGACCTCACCCTGTTCGGCGAAGGCCCACCCCAGGAGACCGGTCTCGGCCGTGCCCGCGCCCTCGGTCAAGACGCCCTCCTGATCGACGCCGAGGACAGGCACGCCGCGATACACGTCGAACGTGACCGCGAAGCCCAGGATCCTTTCGAAGAAGCTGACGCCGAGACCCAGGGACACCGCCGACTGCTCGGGCCGATCGGTCGAGTACTGGGCTGTGAGCATGAGACTCACGCTGATGAGCTGGAAGTCCCCCCCTTCACGTCGCTCGAGTTCGAAGGGACGTCCGGTCGGATCGACGGACACGAGGAAGCCCACGGAGCCCGGGAGCGCCTCCGGCCTCATCTCGTACGACCGCAGGCGCCCGGGCTCCGACGGGTCGCGAAGCGCGCGGAGCTCGAGCAGTGACGTCGAGATGCCCCAGCTGATCGCCAGACCCTCGGGCGTCTCCACCCTGCCTCGGCCCCGCACGTCGGCGTCCGTCGCCTTGGCCCCGTCCTCGTCCGCCGAAACAGGCGCCGCGACGAGCGCGATCACCAGCCCCAGTATCGCTCCCAGCCGCTCAAACATCAGACGTCCCTCCATCACTCGGTCCCCCGTCCTCCTCCGCGGCGGTCCCCGCGTCGGCTGCGCTCGCGTCGCCCGACCCGGCGTCCGATCCGCCATCCATGACGTCGCCCGGTCCCCCTGCTCCAGCGTCGCCGGCCCTCGGGCGCGTGGGCTGCACGCACATCGGGAGCGGCGACGGCTCCTGGTCGCACAAGCGCGTCCCCGAGTCCTCCGCACCGGCATCTTGGCGGGCCGCGCAGTCCACCTCGCGGCACGCGCCGAGGACGCCTTGCGCGGTGGTGAGCCCGCGGTTCTCCGCGAAGCACGTCGCCGCGTTCGCGCAGTCGTCCCGGACGCAGATCCCGCAGCCCTCGGCGCAGAACGAGCCGCAGGGGCAGTCGAGGTCCTCCTCGCACTCCCGCGCGCAGAAGCCCCGGTCGGTGCAGAAGCCGCGCTCGACGCCGTCGTCCCCCCGGCAGTCCTGGTGCGTGCGGCAGCTGTGCCGTGTTGCGCCCGTGCAGGCGGCGAGGAAGCCGGCGGCGACGGTGAAGGCCCAGAGTCTCGCAGTCATGGACTCCAGGCTGGGGGGCGCCCGCGCTGATATCGACCACGGCCGATATCAGCCGATATCACGTCACTCGGGTACAACGCCCAACGCGCTCGCCCGCCGACAAGGGTAGTCGCGCCGCGGAGATGGGCCATGGCGGCGACTGCAAGCGAGCTCTCATCGCACGCCATCCTGGGATAGCCACCCACCCCCCTCCGGGCGCAGCGCACCAGGTGGGCGGCCCCCGCCGAGCAGGCCGCGACCAGGCGCCCGTCCATTCCGCGCTCTACGACTACCACCGCGCCATGTTGCTCGAGGGAGCTCGACAACTTTCGGTCATTCATCGAAGCGACCATGAAGTACACAAAGGTTGCCAAACAGAACGAGAGGCGGCAGAGAGGAGGAGCGGCCGAGACTACCGGTCGGATGGGTGCTGGAGGGGTAGTGGTACATCCAGGTTGGTTGCTCGCGGCGAGTGCAGCGCTGCAGATCGTCGGGGGACTCGGGATCGAGGCGTGGAAGGTCGCCATCGAAGAAGGGGTTCGTGCCGACGACCTCGTCTCCCCCGCCGTGATCGCCGGGCGCTATCAGATGTGGGCGCTCGCGGGGGAGCTCCTCTTGGTGGTGGAGAGCCTCATCCTGCTCGCTGCGGTGGGCGCGATGCTGCGTTCGGCCGTGTCCTGGGCCACGCTGAGCGCGCTGGCGGCTCTGCTCGTCGTCTTGCTGGGGGTTGGCGCGGGGCACTTCGTCGAGGCCGCCGCAGCGTGGGAGATGCTGGGGCCGGTCATCTCGCTCGCGTATTTGGTGGGGCTCACGACGGGCGGCTTCGATGTGGCGTGGCGGACGGGGTCACGAGGCTTCGCGCTGGGGATGCTCGTGGTAGGAGGAGTTGCGGTCGTGTGTATGGCGACCGAGTGGGCAACCGTGGGGCAGATGGCAAGCTTTGCGGCGGCCTCGCTCGCGCTGGCCGTGGGCGTGATGGCGGGAAGAAGGGGGCAAGACAGTGCAGGCTAGGAGCTGGGCGGCCGGGCGAGGTGCGGACGACAACCCGCGGCTCGTCGGGCAGATCTACTTCCCGAGGGACGACGCCAACCTCGACCCTCAAGATGTGGGCACTCTCAACCGCCTCGTGGAGGAGTATCGTCGAGTGATCGTCGGATATCGCGTGGAGCTGCTGTTCGCTGGCCACGCCGATCACCGGGCCAGCGCCGACTACAACGTGGGTCTGGCCATGCGGCGGGCAGATGCGGTCTCGCACTTCCTGCGGGCGAGGCTCGGAAGGAGCCCCAACTACAGCGGGTTCCGCCTGCTCTCCTTCGGAGAGCGTCACGCGAGGCAAGCTGGCGCGTCGTTGGCGCAGATGATGGGTGAGAGACGCGTCGACATCGTCACTACCTATCTGCACCCGTCGCGTCGTCGCTTCGTCGTAGACACTCCGCTGCGTGTCACCGGCGCGGTGCCGGAGGTGGATCGGATCGTGTACCGTGAGTTCTCTTCGCACGATGCCGAGAACATGGCTCATCCCGCGGGACCGCAGGGCTCGAGCCTCGCCGGCGAGGCCATCAGATCCATGGTGTCGGCCCTTCGCGGAGACGAGCGCGAGCATCGTCGCCAGACCGCGAGGTTCCCCGTGACGCACCGCGTGAATCGCGTCGCTATCGACGAGCATCGCGACGTCCGGCGTGACTGGCCGGCGCGAGTGGCCATCAAGCACGTGGAGGTCCGGTACGAATGGGGCCCGCCGGCCCCGCGGGTCACCGTAGAAAGAACGGTACTCCGTGAGCTGCACATCAACGATCGCCGCGTCCAACACGCGGAGCATTCCGAGTCGTACACGGTGGTCCGCGGTGAGGCCGAGGCACATCCGCTCCTCTTCCCGCCCAACCCGTAGAGGAAGTCGTATCGCCAGAGCCAGCGACGAAGGCGAAGTTGAGTTCGCCAGCGGGAGGCTGACCCGCGTCCGCGGGTATAGCATTCGTGCAACACCCCCTCGGTCGACGCCTGTAGCAGCAATGCTCGTATCGATGCGCGGCCGAGCGCGATAGGCTCTTTTCAGAGGGGCCACGTTCCGCTGATGCTGCCGTTGGACACACATGCTTGATGACTCGACCGGCCAGCTCGTTGTAGGTTCGGGTCCATGGAGGTAGCTCTCCCAGGCGACGCGGACGGTCTGGTTCGCTTGCTCACCTCCTCCGAGGTGCCGCAAGCCAACCGCGCGGACCGTGTGCTCGAGCTCGTGCAGCGGCGCGTGCGCGGTGTGGCGCTCGAGCCGGAGGCGCTTGGCTGGCATCGGCGGGATGTCCGCTACTACGCGCACGCGGCTTCGCTGCTCGGGCTGCTCGACGCGGCGGGCCAGCCCACGCCTGCCGCCCAACAGGTCGCCGAGGCCGAGACGCCGCTCGCCGCGCTGGCGCGCTGCTTCGCCGACTCGCCCCTCGCCCGCGCCTGGGTCGACTACGCCCAGACGCCCCTCGCCAGCCTCGACCCGGCCACCGCCGAGGCGTTCCTCGCGGCGCGCTCGGAGCTCGCGCCCTCCACCGCCAAGCGTCGCGCGGCCACCCTCCGCAGCTGGCACGACACGCTGGCTCCCCTCCTCCGCCCTACCGAGGCGCGCACCCTCCGCGCGCCGGTGAAGCAAGCCGCCCTCCGGCTCGAGGCCCACCCCATGGACGACATCCCCGCTGACGCTCGCGCGCTGTTCGCGCGCTCCGCCGAGCACCTCGATCCCGACCAGGTCGCCGCGCTCCGGCAGGCGCTGCGCGATCACCTCGACGAGATCCGCGCCGCCGCGCAGTCGAACGAGCTGCTCCCGCTCGACATCGCGCAGGAGATCGCCGAGAAGTGCGACGCGCTGCTCCGCGGGCACGCGGGCCTCCCCCCCGAGCACGGCGCCCTCGTGGTGGCCGCGGCGCGGTACTTCATCTCCAGCGACGACGCGCGGCCGGACCTCCAAGGCGTGCTCGGCCTCGACGACGACGCCGCCGTCTTCAACCACGCCGCCCGTCAGATCGGGCGGGGCGACCTCGTCATCGACGTATGAGCGCCGCACGTTCGTATGCGCCGGGCTCGCGGGTGCGGGTCCGCGGCGAAGAGTGGGTGGTCGAGAAGTCGATGCCCGTGCGCGGCAAGGCGGGGCTCGCGCACTCGGTGCACGTGCAGGGGCTGACCGAGCTGGTCCGCCACCACAAGGCCATCTTCGTCGACGACATCGACCGCATCGAGCCGCTCGCCCCCGAGGACACGCGGCTCGTGCTCGACGACTCGGCCGCGTACCGCAAGACGCGGCTCTTCTTCGAGACGCTGCTCCGCCGCACGCCGCCCACCGACGACCTGGTGCACCTCGGCCACCGCGCGGCGATGGACCCGATGGCGTATCAGATGGTCCCCGCGCGCAACGCGCTGAGCGAGCTGCGCCAGCGCATCCTCATCGCGGACGGGGTCGGGCTCGGCAAGACGATCGAGATCGGCATCCTGCTCAGCGAGCTCATCAAGCGCGGCCGCGGCCGGCGCATCCTCGTGGTCGCCATCCGCTCCATGCTCGCGCAGCTCCAGCAGGAGCTCTGGGTGCGCTTCGCGCTGCCGCTCGTGCGCCTCGACTCGGAGGGCATCCGCCGCGTGCACGTGAAGATCCCGAGCAACAAGAACCCGTTCTCGCACTTCGACCGCGCCATCCTCAGCGTCGACACGCTCAAGAACGACGGCCGCTACCGCGCGTGGCTCGAGCAGACGCGCTGGGACGCCATCGTGGTCGACGAGTGCCACAACGTCGCCAACCGCGGCAGCCAGCGGGAGGCGCTCGCGCGACTGCTCGCCGCCACCACCGACACCCTGGTGCTCACCAGCGCCACCCCGCACAACGGCCGGCCCGAGAGCTTCGCCAACCTGATGCGCATGCTCGACCCGTCGGCCATCGCGGACGAGAAGGACTTCAGCCACGAGGACGTCGAGCACCTCTTCGTGCGCCGCTTCAAGAAGGACGTGGAGGCGGAGGCCGGCGCGAGCTTCACCGAGCGCGAGATCCACCGGGCCGAGGTGCAGGCCAGCCCCGAGGAGGAGCGCGCCCTCGCCGCCCTGCGCTCGCTGACCCTGCACACCCTCGGCAAGAGCCGCCACGGGGTCGACCGCCTCTTCCCCTGGACCCTGGTCAAGGCGTTCCTCTCCAGCCCCCACGCCTGCCTCGAGAGCATCGACGAGCGCCTGAAGCGCCTCGACGCCGCGCTGAAGGACGAGCACCCGCACGCCCAGGTCCTGCGCGAAGACGCCGAGAGCCTCCGCGAGCTCCGCGGCCTCGTCGAGGCGTGCTTGGGTGGCTTCACCAAGCTCGGCCGGCTCATCGAGGAGCTCCGCGCGATCGGCTTCGACGGCTCGGCCGCCTCGCCGCGCGTGCTCGTCTTCTCCGAGCGCATCCGCACCCTCGAGATGCTGCGCGCCGAGCTCGCCCGCGCCTTCGGGGTGGCGGAGGAGGGCGGCCCCATCGCCACCTTCGACGCCAGCAACCTCAGCGACGTGGAGCAGGGCCAGCTCATCGAGAGCTTCGGCAAGAAGGACAGCCGCCTGCGCCTGTTGCTCGCCAGCGACGCCGCGTCCGAGGGCGTGAACCTGCACTACTTCTGCCATCACCTCTTCCACTTCGACGTGCCCTGGTCGCTCATCCGCATCGAGCAGCGCATGGGCCGCATCGACCGCTACGGGCAGACCGAGACCCCGCACCTGACCTACCTGCTCACCACCACCGAGGAGCAGGGCGCCGACCAGCTCATCGTGCGCCGCCTGGTCGAGAAGGAGGAGCAGGTCCACCAGAACCTCGGCGACGCGGGCGTGGTGCTCGGTCTCTACGACCCGCAGCTCGAGGAGGACACGCTCGTCGAGGGCGCGGCCGAGGGCAAAGACGCCGCCCAGCTCATCCCCGACGCGCCGCCCCCCGTGAACGCCGACGGCGGCATCGATCTGCTCGCGCTCCTCGCGCAGGTCCAGGCCGCGGCCCCCGGCGCCGAGCCCCTCCCCGAGGCCACCACCCGGGACATCAGCCTCTTCCCCAGCGACTACGCCTTCGCCAAGACCGCCCTCGCCGCCGTGCAGGACGATCCGGTCACGGGGGAGGGCGCCTTGCAGTGGGAGGCCGACGACGCCCACCAGCTCGTCCGCGTCTACGCGCCCGAGGGCTTCACCCGCTGGCGCGAGCCCTTCTTGCCCGACGAGGCCGTGCCCGCGCGCGGCCAGCCCTATCGCCTCGTCGCCGACCGCGCGATCGTGATGGAGCAGATCCAGGCCGCGCGCGACAACGAGGGCGCCTGGCCGGGCTACCACCTCCTCTGGGAGCAGCACCCGCTGATGGAGTGGCTGCTCGACTGCCTCGCCGCCGTCTACGCGCGGCACGAGGCCCCCGTGCTCCACGCCCCGCGCCTCGGCGCCCAGCGCTCGGTCTTCCTCTTCACCAGCCTCATCAGCAACGAGAGCAGCCAGCCCGTGCTCGCCAAGTGGTTCGGCGTGCAGATGCGGACCAAGGGGAACTACGAAGGGACGATCGAGCTCGAGGAGCTGCTCGCGCTGACCGGCTTCGACCGCGAGCTCGTCAACGCGGGCGCGAAGCTGCCCCTCGAAGACCTGCAACGGCACGTGCCCGCCGCCGTCCAGCACGCGCGCGCCCACATCGACGAGGCGTACCAGGCCATCCTCGGCCGCCTCCGCAAGGACGTGCGCAAGCCCGCCCGCCGCCTCGACGCGTGGAAGCGCAAGTCCGAGGCCCTGCTCGACGCCAAGGAGCAGCGCCTCCGCGCCCGCAACGACGGCCAGATCCCCAAGCTGCACGAGGGCCGCCTGAAGGAGCAGCGCCGCCACGTCGAGCGCTTCGTCGCCGACCAGAGCCGGTGGCAGAAGACCCTCGTGCGTCACGGCGAGCCCTTCGTGCGCCTCGTGGCCGTGTTCACGGGAGGCGAGTGACATGGCCGTCGACCTGACCGGCATCGACAACGTCAACGAGTTCTTCAGCCAGCACTACCTGGACGAGCTGCTCGTCAAGGACCTGAAGGACCTCCGCAAGGAGTGGAAGGCCGGCGACGACAAGAGCCCGCCCGAGCGGCTCCGCGCCCGGGCCCGCGCCTTCACCAAGGCCCTCAACGAGGCGGCCAAGCTCAGCCGCCCCGCCGACCTCTACGACGTCGCGCACCCCGTCCAGGTCTCCATCGCCGAGGCCCTCGGCTACCCCTACCAGCACGGCGCGACCTTCGAGCTCGACGACGGCGAGGCGCTCCCTTGCATCCACCGTGTCGATCGGAAGGGGGTCGATCAAAAGGGCGAGCCCTATCTGCTCGTGGTCGAGGGCCGCTTCACGGCCGAGGCCGAGGGCGCGCTCGACGTCGGGCTCGCCGCTGCGCAGCAGGTGGACGACGCGCTCGCCCTCCCGAAGGACAGCCTCTCCAAGCTCCTCGGCCGGGCCTTCGCCCAGGAGCGGCACCCGCGCTGGATCGTCGTCCTCGCCGGCAAGGAGGCCTACCTCGCCGAGCGCGCGCGCTGGGGCCGCGGCCGCCACCTCCGCTTCGACTTCACCGAGCTGTTCGGCCGCAAGGACAAGAACGCGCTCGCCATCACCGCCGCGCTGCTCGGCAAGAGCGCCCTCGCCCCGGACGACGGCGCCCCCCTGCACGACACCCTCGACGAGAACAGCCACAAGCACGCCTACGGCGTCTCGAGCGACCTGAAGTACGCGGCCCGCAAGGCGGTCGAGCTGCTCGGCAACGAGTGGGTCCACTACCAGCGCACCACCGGCAAGCAGGCCCTCTACGGGGAGCACGTCTCGCGCGAGCTCACCGAGGAGTGCCTCATCTACCTCTACCGGCTGCTCTTCCTCTTCTACGCCGAGGCGCGCGCGGCCGAGCTGCGCAGCCTGCCGATGAACAGCGAGGAGTACCGCCAGGGCTACAGCCTCGAGGCCCTGCGCGACCTCGAGATGGTCCCGCTCAACACGCCCGCCGCGCGCGACGGCTTCTTCCTCCACGAGAGCCTCAGCACCCTCTTCGCCCTGGTGAACGAGGGCCACCAGCTCCCCAAGCAGGAGGCGCTCGCCTTCGAGCAGTACGAGCCCGGCTTCGAGATCGACGGCGTGCACAGCCCCCTGTTCGACCCGCGCCTCACGCCGCGCCTGAGCCGCACCAAGCTGCGCAACAGCGTCGTCCAGGAGATCCTCCAGCTCCTGTCGCTCAGCCGCGAGGGCCGCCGGGGCCGGGGCAACCGCGCCTGGGGCCGGGGCCGCATCAGCTACGCCCAGCTCGGCATCAACCAGCTCGGCGCGGTCTACGAGGGCCTCCTCAGCTACACCGGCTTCTTCGCGAACGAGACCCTCTACGAGGTGCACAAGGCGGGCGCGAAGGTCGACGAGACCGACCAGGCCTTCTTCGTCCCCGAGAGCGAGCTCGACCGCTACTCCGAAGAGGAGCTCGCCTTCGAGGGCGAGGACGGCCAGCCCGCGCGCCGCCGCTACGACCCCGGCACCTTCATCTTCCGCCTGGCCGGCCGCGACCGCGAGACCAGCGCCAGCTACTACACCCCCGAGGTCCTCACCGACTGCCTGGTCAAGTACGCCCTGAAGGAGCTGCTCGACGGCGGCATGGAGCCCGATCCGGAGCGCCCGCCGCTCGAGGCCGACGCCATCCTCGACCTGACCGTGTGCGAGCCGGCGATGGGCTCGGGCGCCTTCCTCGTCGAGGCGATCGACCAGCTCGCCGACGCCTACCTCCAGCGCAAGCAGAAGGAGCTGGGCGAGATCCTCGAGCCCGAGCGCTACGCCCTCGAGAAGCAGAAGGTCGCCACCCACATCGCCGCCCACAACTGCTACGGCGTCGACCTCAACCCCATGGCCGCGCGCCTCGCCGGCGTGAGCCTGTGGCTCGCCACCATGCACCAGGGCCAGGAGGCGCCCTGGTTCGGGGCCCGCCTCGCGGTCGGCAACAGCCTCGTCGGCGCGCGCCTCGCCGTCTGGCACGCCGACGACCTGAAGACCGACGACGGCCTGAAGAAGGAGCTCACCAAGGTCCTCAAGAAGCACGGCGGCCGTGGGGATCTGGAAGAGGCGGTCGAGGCCGTGCTCCAGGTCGCGAAGGGCGCGGACGACGCGCGCGACGCCGTGCGCCGGGTCTTCGCCGACGCGAAAAAGCGCTGGGCCATCGAGGACGAGGAGCGCGAGGGCGACCCGCCGACCGAGGAGCGGCGCCAGCAGCTCGCCAAGGACCTCAAGAAGGCGATCGGTGACTTCAAGCTCCCGCGTCACCACCGCAAGCCGCCCGAACAGCTCGCGGCGGCCAAGGTGGTGGCGGGCGAGCGCGACCCGCAGACCGTCTACCACTTCCTCCTGCCCGACGCGGGCATGAGCCCGTTCGACAAGGACAAGGCGGTCAAGGAGCTCGTCCCGGACGACGTCGAGCGGCTCAAGGCGTGGCGCAAGACGCTGACCGCGAAGTACGGCAAGGAAGACGTCGCGCGGCTGCTGCGGCTGAGCGCCAAGGTCGACGAGCTCTACCGTCGGTACGTCGAGGACCGGCGCGACGTGCTCCGGCGCTGCCGGGCGCGGGTGGAGGTGTGGCCGAACGCGGGGGAGGGCGAGTCCCTGCCCATCTCGTCGCGCATGAAGGCGCTCGACGCGCTGAAGGCCGAGGGCATGCCGCACGCGCGGCTGAAGGCCGTGATGGATCTGTGGGCCGCGCAGTGGGCCTGGCCGCTCCGCGCGTCGGAGCAGCTCCCGTCACGCGACGCGTGGTGGAGCGAGTGCGAGCGCCTGCTGGGCGTCGAGGTGTCCGAGCTGAACTCGCTGGAGCGGCAGCTCGAGCTGATGCCGGAGACCATCCCGCCGCCCGCGGACGAGGAGGCGGTCGAGGCGCCGGATGTCGTTGCGGATGTGTGCTCGCGGCTGCGGCCGCTGCACTGGGAGCTGGAGTTCGCCGAGGTGTTCGTGGATGGCGGCGGGTTCGACCTGATCGTGGGGAACCCGCCGTGGATCAAGCTGCAGTGGAACGAGCAGGGGATCTTGAGTGACCTGGATCCGCGGATCGTGCTCGACGGGGTCAGCGCGAGCGAGACGGCGAAGCGGCGCGGGGCGATCCTCGGGGAGGCGCGGGTCGGGGAGTACCTGCGGGACTTCGAGGCGCTCGAGGGGCAGAAGGGCGTGCTGAACTCGGGGGCGGAGTATCCGCTGCTCGTGGGCGTTCAGACGAATCTGTACAAGTGCTTCATCACGCGGGGGTGGCAGCTCGGGTCGGGTCGGGGGCAGGTGGCTCTGATCCACCAGGACGGGATCTTCGACGACCCGAAGGGCGGGGCGCTGCGTGCGGCCTTGTACCCGCGGCTGCGGCATGCGTATCGGTTCAAGAACGAGCTGATGTTGTTCGCAGAGGTCGACCATCAGCGGCCCTACTGCATGACGGAGACGAGCGCGGCTCCGAGGGACGCCGTCGCGGTCGCGCAGGTGGCGAACCTGTTCCACCCGAAGACCATCGACGAGTCGTGGCAGCACGACGGCGCGGGCGAGGTGCCGGGGATCAAGAACGACGAGAACAAGTTCGAGACCCGCGGGCACCCGAACCGGCTCGTGGTGGTCGGCGAGGCCGAGCTCGGGCTGTTCGCGTCGCTGTTCGACTCGGTCGGGACGCCGGCGCGGGAGGCGCGGCTGCCGATCGTGCACAGCCGAGAGGTCCTGTCGGTGCTGCGGAAGCTGGCGGAGCACCCGAGGAGGCTGCGGGACCTCGGCGAGTCGGTATGGGGGACGGAGACCTGGCACGAGTCTCGCTCCCAAGCAGATGGTTCGATTCAGCGTCGGACAAGCGAGCCCACGGAGGGCTACGAACTCATAGTCTCTGGTCCACACTTCTATGTCGGGAATCCTTTTAACAAGAGTCCGCGGGCCGAGTGTCGCCACAACCAAGACTACGATGTGGTCGACCTGGAACTCATCGCTGAGGACTACCTCCCGCGCACAAACTATCTGCCAGCACTTCCCTACGAGGAATATACCTTCAGATATCCGCATCTGGGTGATAGGCCGCTCCTCGACTACTACCGGCATATCCACCGAGAAATGATGCCGATAACAGGCGAGCGATCCCTCGCACCAGCCCTGCTCCCGCCGGGACCAGCCCATATCCACACAGTCTCTAGTTTGGCTGCGCTCGATCCAAGGGAGACCGTACTCTGGAACGGCTTCTGGTGTGGACTGCCGCTAGACTTCCTGGTGCGAGCAAAGGGCTCTGGCCACATGCATGCGGGTCAGGCCCGCGCAATGCCAATCCCGAGGCCGTTCACGAGAACTGCCTCAGCGATAGTCGCGCGCGCCCTCCGACTCAATTCGCTCACCATCCACTACCGCAATCTATGGCAGGAGTTGTGGCCAGACTGTGCGGCGGATGCCCATTGGTCACTCGAGGATCCGCGCCTTAGCGCTTCCCCCGCCGCTGACGCGCCATGGAACCGTACGTCGGCCCTTCGGAATCACTTTGAGAGGCGTTGGGCACTCGTGGAGATCGACGTTCTAGCTGGGATCGAGTTGGGCCTCACGGCGGAGGAACTCTGTACGATCTACCGTACCCAGTTCCCTGTCCTGCGCGAGTACGAGCAGAACACCTGGTACGACCAGAACGGCCGCATCGTGTTCACAACCAACCGCGGTCTCCCCGGAGTGGGCCACGACCGCAAGACCTTCGAAGAGTGGCAGCTGAGCCTCGAGGTCGATGGGGCCCCGCCCGCTGAGGCCGACACTGATCGCTACACCCCACCATTCGAGACAAGAGACCGAGAGGTGGACATGCGCCATACCCACGCCCGCTTTCGAGAGTTGCTCGGAGCAGCGAAGTGAGCACACAAACCAGTCCGCTACGAGTGGCGGCCGTCTCTTGGTGCTTGCCGACATGCTTCTCAGTGTACCGACCTGAGATGACGGCATGACCGACTACGCCGCAACTCGCAACATTGTTGGCCTGCTGGCCGTCCTCGATAGAGGTGGGCGTGTCTCGGTCAATTCGATTCGACAGAAGTGTAAGGTCGGTTCTGGGGCGGCGAAACGGTACCTCGACCTCCTGAAAGAGTTTCGCGACCTGACCTCTGGGATGCAAGGTGCCGAGAAGTTCTGGCGAAGAGCAGACTCGCCGGACCAGGAAGGAACCATCGACGAACTCGCGGCAGTTGAGCTCAGCGTTCGCTCGACTCAGTGGCTCCGGGCAACCCCCTACCACGACACAGCGCAGAACCACCTCGATCGGCTGCGCGCGTGCATCAGCCAGACCGACCAAGAATCGACCGATCGATTTCTACGGTCATTCCACCACCGTACCCAAGGCGATGCTTCCTACCCTGGCTCGCATGACCAGATGAGAAACCTCATCCGGGCCATTCGCCGACGCAAGCCGGTGACAGTTGCCTACCAGAGACACGACGGGTCCACAGGCGACTATGAACTCGAGCCGACCCTGCTGGTCCTCTACAAGGACCGGATCTACCTCACCGCGCGAAAGCGGCCTTCGGGAGAGCGACGGTCGTTTCTGCTCGAGTCCATGTCAGAGGTGCTCGTGCACGAGGAGGCCGAGAGTTTCGCGATTCCATCTGGGCACCACACGGAGCACGAGCTGATCTTCAGGCACTCGTTCGGGATCTATACCGATCTCGGAACCCCAGAGCGCGTCACCCTCGCGGTCCGGGGTGCAGTGAGCACGAGGCTGCGCCGACGACGGCTGCACCCGACTCAGAGCGTGGAGAAAATCGATGGAGAATGGTGGCGAGTTAGCTGGGTCGTCGCCGTCTGTCCCGAACTCGTCTCGTATGTTCTCTCGCTTCTGCCAGACGTGGGGGTCCTTGAGCCAGCGAGTCTCCACCAGAAGATCTGCGATGCCGCGCGGGCATACCCCTCCTCTATTGAGGACATGGTCCGCTGAGCGATCCACCTGGTCCGCTCGCCAGACCCGCTTCCATCAACCGGTCCGCGTCGAGAATTCCCGTCTGGCGGTGCCGAAGGGGCGACGCATCCTACCACCCAGGTAGGCCGAGACACGGCTGCCGAGGAGATGGAAGATGCAAGCTCTTCGACTAGGTCAGTTCCGATTTACGCGAGTCCGAGAACTCGGCCGAGGTGGCTTGGGCCAGGTTATTGAGATCCGGGTAACCGAGTCGGCCTCTTTCGGCATGCCGGAGGGCAGCCACTGGGCACTCAAGGAACTGAACGACAAGTGGCGGCGGCACCCCGAGATGGTGGAGCGATTCGAGCGGGAGATCATCGCTCTTCAAAGCATGCGTCATCCCAACATCATCACGCAGGTCGGGGAAAATCTACCCCAGGCTGGCAGGTTCTACGTCATGCCGGTGTACCAGAGTAATCTCCGCCAGTGGTTGGTGCACAACCCGCGAGGTGCACGCTACAGCAAGGTCGCCGGGTACGGCTTGGCGCTCGCAGAGGCCCTTCTCTACGCTCATCGCGCCGGCTTCATCCACCGAGACCTCAAGCCCGAGAACGTTCTCTTCAATCCTGGCGAAGACCTGAAGATCGCGGACTGGGGGCTCGGATACTTCGTCCACCAGCACTCAAAGGTTCTCACCTCGCTTACTCGGGGTGGTATGGGAACCGAGTACTACTGCTCGCTCGAGCAATGGTCGACCGGAAAGTGCGATGAGCGAGGGGACATCTACTCTCTCGGCATGACGCTAGATGAGCTTGCGACTGGACGACAGCGCCCTATCAAGCCGGGCTACGGAATCAGCGGCCCTCCCTCCGTGCGACCCTCGAGCAATGAAGCGAAGCGCTTCAATGAACTGCTGATGTCGATGACATCTGCCGTCCCGTCTCTACGCCCCGCCTCGATGGCAGAGGTGTCGGCTGAACTACGTTGGTTGTCACAGTAGAACTGACACCTTTCAACCATTATAGAGAGTACAGAAGGAGTGATCAATGGCAGTCAAGCATGTTCCCACGGGTGTGGTCCATCAGGGTATCAAGGGCGGGAAGACAGGGTGTGGTTTCGATACGAAGAAGGAACCCTCGCACTGGCTAGCGACCTCGAGTCGCATCAATTGCGACAAGAACGGGTGCAAGAATTAGACTAGCAGTCTCGGTGGCGCCGGCGCGAGCGCGCCGGCGCCGACTGCGGAGGCGCTGTTCGGTCCTTGCAGTCGGATCCATTGCAGTCGGACCCATTTCCGGCAAGCGAGAGGCTGACAGCCTGCGCCGTGCGATACGGATGAGATTGTGGGGTCCACCCGGTCACGTCTTGCGAGCACAACGGAGTGCCGTCATCAGCGGCTAGACTGTTGCTATTGATGTCGAATAGGGCGAACATTGTCCGGTGTTTGACAAACTCAAGTTGTGGCTGGGCGACGCCATTCGGGCCGGGATCGATGGATCCGCGGCGGGCCGTCATTCTCCGCCCCCACCTCCCCCATTCGATTGGGTCGAACCCACGTCCGTGTCCGAGGAGCCATGCTTCTTCTGCATTCTTACGGAGGCCTACCAGGAGGCAGCTCGTCGACACGCCCAGCGCACTACCAGCACACACGGTCAGGCTCTCATAGCCTATCGTGAGAGATGGAAGGCGGATCTCCGCCGCGTGATGGGCGGATCCGTGTGTCGGAGGCACAAGGCCAATGCTCTACTTGCGGAGAGTACCGCCGCCCTCTTGACCGCCGATCAGTTCGACCACCACGTCATGGATCTGCATGACGAGCTGACCGATGTCTACCAGCGCTGGACGACAGGCAGGCGGCCAGGCGCTTCTCTCCTCTTGCAGGCGTACCTGGAAAAGCACAAGGTGCTAGACGATCCGCCCAGCGCTGTGCCCTTCATGCTGTTCGTGCGCGCACGATGGAGCGAGAGCCATCTTGTTGCGTCCGATCTTGCTCACATTCCGTTCGATAAGCGGTTTCTAGTTGGCAACCAACGGTACAGTCTCTCGGGGTATCCGGTGCTGTATCTCAGTTACAGTACGCTCGCAGTGGCTGCGGAGCTTCGTGCAGCTGACGCCGACCTCGCAAAGATCTGGTTCTCGAGCTTCGACTTGAAAGACCCGAAGGACCAGCCCGCTGTGCTCGATTGCACGAACATAATGGCGCGAAGCGCCCATGTTGCTCTGCTCGTCGACCATGAGGTCGGGGGAAAGGAGCGACGGAGCGACGTTCATCGACTGCTCAGCGACGAGCTTAAACGTGAGGTTGCTCGCTCAGTACTGGCCATGCACTGCTCGTTCGCACGACGCGCGACCAGCGATGGCCAACACTTTGTGGAGGAGTATGTTCTGCCCCAGATGGTGCTCGAGTGGACCCTGGAACACGAGGTTTTTGAGGGGGTCCGCTTCGCTTCTACTCGGCTCCCGGATCGCGCAAGCATGGGAGTCGACGACGACTACCGAATGAACCTCGCACTCGTTCCAAGAGATGTCGGTGGAGTACCCTATGACGAACGGCTGCTGGCCCGTTTCTACGTGTCTGAGCCCGTCCAGGCAATTAATGTAGAGCGGAGAAGGATTGGCGAACTCAATGCGGTAACCAGCGAGCTCGCCGCGAGTCCGAAGGGTGAGAGCCTCTCGCGCTGGTACCATTACCTCGGCCTGGGCGCAGCGAACTGGGATTCGATTCCGCTGCGTACTGGGGTTCTCTTCGGTGACCACTCACTCGGAAACCTCCAGAGGCTCTTCGCATACGACTCGCTCGTGCGTCGGCGCTCGAACGCGAGGGCAACCCCGGAGCACGAGGTCGGGGCGACCCGAAGCTGATGGGAAAGACCTGAACTATGGCGTATGGCAACGCGGGTTGTGCAGCGCGAACCCGTCGCGGTCGCAATAGCCGAACTCTTCGCCGGCCCACACGGCGAGATTGGTCAGCCCCTGACGGCCTCGGACGCTCCCCCGCCTGGTCGCCGCCCACGACTCGGCGTGGTGCGCGTGTGGGAGAGGGTGGCCCCATTTGCTGGCTGGGGCAGGCGCCGTCGCGAGTGAATCGCTTGGCAGGGTTCCCCGGAAGGCATCACCAGGTCACGCGCTGCACCGGGAAGCCTTCCCCCCGTGACTCTGCTGCGGGGAGTCTCCGAATCATCGGCTTTAGCGATAAGTGGTCTCTGAAGAGAAGATCGGAATGCAACCTTCTGGAAGTCCCAGGCTCCGCAGCAGCAGCTCGATGCTGCGCCGGCTTTGTCGTGGAACTCGTGGACCCATCCATATTTCCTTCACGACTTCCTCTCGGCCGCATCCGCCGTCTTGGAGCGGCCAGTCAAGGTAGGGGGCCAGCCCGTAGCATGTGTCTCGAAACCTAAGCAGGTTGGCCTGTCGAAGAGGTTGTGCGCACTCGCTTTGGAACTTGGTGGTGGGAATCCATACTAGTCGCCACTCTCGCTCCTCCTTGAACCCTGGGTGCTTGAAGAAGCACGCAAGGAGGCTAGCTAGGCGCATGGCTGCTAGCCTGCATACCCCTGTCGCGGCGTTCCTGTTCACTCCGTCATTTATGGCTTCCTGTGTACGCCGAATCATTTCTGGAAACGTGCTTAGAGCGCCCGACTGATCTTCCTCAGAGTAGATTACCGGTGCAAGAAGCGGTCCGGCTAGGTGCTTCGAACTCGCTGCTCATACCGTGTCGCTATCCGGCACATCGGACAGGCGAAAGCCAATCGAGTACCCGTCGCCGTTATTCGCATAGGCGCGCCATTGGCTCAAGGCGTCGGGATCCTCAGAGAAGCAGGCGACGAATAGCTCTTTTCCGAGAACCTCGTCGTTCGTGGCGATTCCGCTGAGAATGCTCTTGGTAAGCTCGGCCGTTATTGCGTCATGGCCATTGCTCTCTTCAGCGACTGTCAATAGCCTTTTCCAGATGTACTCTCCTTCGCCATAGTCGTTTAGGAAGCTACTGTGGGTGGCCCACATTCGTCGGTGTTCGAGTATTGCGCTGAGGGCACTGCCGTCCGTGTACTGGTAGAGGGTGGGCGCTGGCTCGTTCTCGTTCTCGTGGGAAGGTGCAACGCGATGGACGATGGCGCTGATCATGTTGTCCAGATCGGCCTCCAGCCTAGCGAATTCAAGTTCGGTGCTCATTCGGTGAGGGTAGTTTGCGGTTCTGTCGCTTGGCAACTGTGAAGGCGTCGCGTGAGGAGCGGCAAGATCCGTATCCGTTCCACGCACCCGTCGTGGCGCAAGCCGGCGGAGCCTGGTAGACGCGGCCGGCTCAGGCGCCGAGGGTGAGAGCGCGGTAGGGGTCGGAGGCAGAGGCAAGACCCGAACCGGGGTCTGTGACAAGGCCGATTGCGGAAAGTGCGGAGGCGCAGTTCGGGCCGTGTGTCTGGTGCTCGGCAGGTGGCGAGAGGCTGCTGCTGCCGAGCCCGATTCAACGCCGCCGAGCGCCCCACGGCACTCGCCGAGACGGAACGCGCGCACCCCAGCGCCCCGAGGGCCGCTGAGGTCGGTGAAGAGGTCGCGGGATCAGCCCGAGCTACGTGAACGGCTCCACGCAGGCGCCGTGATGCTTGACCATCCAGTACGTCCCGGCCGGGAACACGACGTCCCGGTCCCCCGCACACCAGCGCCGCTTCGCCTCGCGGTGCTTCTCCCGGAACTCCACCAGCCGCTCGATGGCGGCGATCCGCGCCTCGGTCTGCCCCGGCCCCGCGGCCACATGCGGCCGCAGGGTCCCGCGCGCCTCGAAGGTCTTCGCCCGCCGATACGGCGAGACGTTCCGGGCTCGCGTCGGCCCCATCACCTTCCAACCGCGCTTGCGGATCTCCGCCCGCGCCTCGGCCAGCTGCGCCTCGAGCTCCTGCGCGATCGCCTCGCGAGCCGCGTCCTCGTCGGCGAACCACTGCATCGGAAGCTCGAGCTTCACCGCCCCGGCAGCCGCCCACTTCTTCCCCGTGAAGTAGAAGTCCGGCTTCCCCGCCGAGAGCGTCCCCCGCCCGAGCTCCTCGAGCGTCGGGTTCAGCCCGGGCCACTGCTCCGGCTTCCAGACCAACCCCGCGGCGGTTGGGTTCACCATCGCGTAGGCGATCTGGTGGGCCACTGCCTCCGCCGTGTGGAGCTGCACGATGGTCAGCTGCCCCGGCGCCCACACCACGCCGACGACGTACCGCCGGAGCACCTGGATCGCGCAAGCCAGGTGCGTGTCCAGCGCGTGCATGAACTCGCTCACGTTCCCGTGCGGGACGGTGACCACGAGGTGGAAGTGCGTGCTCATCACCGTCGCCATGTGCACCGTGATCCCGAACTTCGCCGCGCAGACCGCGAGCAGGTAGACGAAGAGCTCAGTCAGCCTGTCGTCCGGCCGCAGCAGGAAGCGGCGCCCCTCGATGCGGCGGCAGATCGCGTACGTGGCGTTCGGCTCGATGTAGCGCGGCGCGGGCACGACGACGAGCCATCGCAAGCCCCGATCCGAGCCCGCGCGATGTGATCTCGCGTACTTACGCCGGCGAAGCGGCGGAGGTGGCGGGCCAATGGGTGGCGGACGCCGGTCGCGAGGGGGGTCTAACTAGCGAATCTCCGGAGACGCGACGCGCAGGACCTCGCCGGGCGCGGCGGCGGCCATTCGCGCGAGGTCGGCCGTGCTCGTCGTGGCCTCGATTGACGCCATGGTGCTCAGAGCCCCAGCCTGGCGGCGAGGGAGACGCGCCACTCGCCGGCTGAAGGAAGGTAATCGAAGTCGACCACGAAGCCCAGCGCGTAGGAGCTGGCTGAGAGGCGCACTCGGAGGCCGAAGCGCGGGTCGTCCGCGCCCAGCTCGCGGGCGACGAACCCCAGCCCCGCGCTGAGGCTGGGGACGATGAACAGGGCCGCGCCTGGAGCGACCAGCTCCGCGATGACGGCTTGGGAGATCGATCGGAAGTCGGACTCGAACCAGGCGGACAGGATGAGGAGGTCGAAGAGCCCGACTTCGTAGCCCACGGACGCCACGGCTCGGCCGGTGGTCAGCTCCCCTCCCACCGTGACGACGGGCCCGCCGTGCGCCAGGGCACCCTGCGGCGGCCCTCCGTGGGGCGGACTCAGCGTGAACGAGACCGCGCCATCGGGCCGCGCGGCGACCGCGGCGCGGGAGGGGTTGCGCACCTCCACCTCCGGGGGAGAGGCGAGGGTCGCGCCCCTCACCAGGGTGAGCTCGACCTCCAGGGTCCGGTGATGCTGGAGCCAGCTCTCGCCGAGCAGCGGGTGTCGGACACCGAGGCCAGGGTGGACCAGCAGCCCGTCCCACCCGCGGCGTGTGTCGAGGTCGAGGGTGACGCCTCCCCGCAGCGCCACCCGCTCCGACCCGCTCAGCGCGCGCTCCCTCCGCAGCGCGCCGGCGTCCGCGGACCACGTCACGTCCTCGAGCGACACGCCCTCCATCGGCTCCTGGGCCGCGGCGCGAAGCCGTGCTCCGCCTTCGCCGGCCGTGAGCGTCCCCCGGAGCTCGACCGTGCAGCGCACCCACGCCGCGTCTCGATCCTCACACACGACCTCGACGCGCGCGTCGGAGAGGGTGGCCTCGCCCTCCACCGCCAGGTGCGCCAGCGCCGCCGCCGTCGCCGCGGGCCACCAGGCGAGCGCCGCGACCAGCCCGGTGACGGCGCCGCGGCAGAGCCACGCGATGACAGCGCTCGGTACGGCGATGTCAGCGGAGTCTCCCATCGCTCGGCGCACCATCCCCGATCCGCGACCGCGCGCGCAAGCCGAGCCGCGGTCGAGCTGCCGGTTGTTGTCGGCCCGGTGGGTGGCGGCGTGGTGTGGGCGCCGGGCGGGCGAGACGAACGGGCAAGCCCCAAACGGGGGCCTCCGACAACCCTACCCACGGTCGCGGCGAGCCCTGGGCCAGGAGGGACGGCGAGGGCCGGTTCCGGCGGGTGCGTTGGCTTCGACGCGAGCTCGGCAAAGACGACTGAGCCGGCGGTGCCTCCCTCGGCGCGCGCGTGGGCCGCTCGGTGTTTCCCGAGAGGCGCACGCGCGCTACGGTCCGTGCGATGTACAGCTGGATCCATCGCCGTTCGACCCGGGCTCGCCAAGCGCCCTCGCGGCTGTCGCTCGCGGCGGCGCTCGCGTTCGCCCTCACCCCGCTCACTCCCTCCGCGTCCGACGCTCAGGCGCCGAGCGGGGCCGACGCGCGGCGGATTCATGAGCTCGCCGCGTACGCCACCGTACGAATCGACACGGGGACCGGGTCCTTCGGCTCCGGCTGGCTGCTCGAGCAGTCGGGCCGCCCGCTGATCATCACGAACGCACACGTCGTGCGACGTGTCGGGCGGAGCGCGCGCGCGTTCTTCTATAGAGGCGCGAGCGCCGCCGACGTGCCGGTGCCCGTAGAGCGGTTCTACATCTCGGGAGACATCGACCTGGGGATCCTCCGCCTCACCGAGGATCCACCCGCGACAGCTCGCCCCGTCCCCCTGCACACCGACACGGACGTATACCGTGGGGAGCGCGTCGTCCTGGGCGGGAACCCCTCGTCGGGGCAGACGATCCTCCCATTCCAGACAACCGAGGGAGTGGTGACCGGCCACGTCTCCGGGCGCGCCTACGCGCAGTGTGGGCTGAACCGCAACTGCGTCGTCGTCGACGCGACCTCGTTTCGGGGAAGCTCGGGCGGACCCGCGTTCGACGGCTCTGGACGGCTCGTCGGGATGCTCTGGGGAGGCCCGACACAGACCGTCTCCGTGGGGCACACAGCTGTCGGGTCGGTTCAGAACGTCGCGTTCTCGTATCTCATCCACACCCGGACGATCGCGGCGGAGCTCCGCGCGCTCGAAGCCCCGTGAGGGAGGCGTGTTCGGACCCGGGCAAGATCCGAACTGGCGCCTGTGACAAGGCGAGTTTTAGTAGGCACGACAGCGCCGTTCGCGCCGTGTGTCTGGGGCTCGATGCGGGCGAGAGGCTGCTCCTGCCGAGCCCGATTCAGCGCCGCCGAGCGCCCAGCAGTGCGCCGACCGACGGAACGCCCACACCCCAGCGTCCCGAAGGCCGCTGAGGTCGGACCGCGTCTTCAGAACGACGCCCAGCTCGGATCGCTGGGCTCAGGTCGATCCGTCTCCCCGAGGACGCCCGACGACATGCCTCGCAGGTCGCGGGTCTGCTGGCCCATGCCCTCGGAGAAGGTCCATTCCGCGCGGAGCTCGGTGGTGTCTTCGGGCGACCCTCCCGCGGCGAGCGCGGACACCTGCGTCGGGCTCAGGGCGCGGCCCCAGATGCGGATCCGGCGCACGTCGCCTTCGAGCGCGATGTCCGTCGGGGCGTCGTAGCCGATGAGCAGCGGGGTCGGGGAGTCGATGGGCGCGACGCGCCGCAGGCGATCCGGCCGGAACGACCGGCCGTCGACGTAAAGGAACAGCTCCCCATCCGGAGCGCGCGTCGCCGCGAGGTGGTGCCAGCGGTTGTCGAAGAGGCGGGGGCTGCCCAGCGCGATGAAGTTTCCGCTGCCGCTCATCTGCACGAAGAGCTGCCCGTTGTAGACCCCGAAGAGGAAGCCGTCCGCGTCCTCGCCGGCCACGAAGGAGCGGTTGGACAGGATGAGCCGAACGCCGTCTCCCCGGAGGCGCACGGTCGCCTCGAAGGTGAACGCGTCGAGCGACGCCGCGGGGTCCGCCGCGACCGTGACCCGGTCGTCGGTCCCGTCGAAGCGCAAGAAGGGGCGCGTCCCTGCATCGGGGAGCCCGGCGTCGTCGAGACCGGCATCAAGAGCGCCCGCGTCGCGCGCCGGGGGAGCCGCGGGCCCTGCGTCGGGTACATCGGAGACGTCGAGGGCGGTGCGGGCGCCGCAAGCGAGCACGAGCAGCCCGAGCGCTCCTCGCGCGAGCCAGCCAGCGACCGAGGCGAATGTGACCGAGCGCATGTGTGATCGTCCCGGGCGGAGACTATGAACCCGCCACCTCGCTTGCAACGAGGACGCGCCTCGGACGCGCAGCACGAGCTCGCCGACCGTCGCCCCGTTCTCGGGCGCGCGCTGCTACGAGGCACTCTTCTCCACGCGCACTTTCGGTCCGGCGTCGACGACGCAGGGGCACGAGCGCGGCGGCCGCAGACGCCACACGAGGAGCAGGGCCGCGAGCAGCCCTGCGCCTCCGAGCGCCCACCCGAGCGGCGAGCCCGCGGGGCTGCGCACCATGGTCTGGACATTCGCTCGGTACCTCCAACCATGCTGCGCCCCTCGGCCTCGAACGCCCCCTCTGCACGCGTTCAGCGGGGTGGAGCCCAGACCCGAACCGGGGTGGTGACAAGGCTGGTTGGCGCAAGCTCCGATCCGAGCCCGCGCTACGTGATCTCGCATACTCGAGACGAGGGATCGGCGGAGGTGACGGGCGGAGGGGTGGCCGGCAAGACCCGCGGGGGGGCAAGACCCGAACCGGGGCCTGCGACAAGATCGGTTGCGGAGAGTGCGGAGGCGCCGTTCGGGCCGCGTGTCTGGTGCTCGGCAGGTGGCGAGATGCTGCTGCTGCTCGGCCTACGTCGCAAACGAGTCAACGGCGGTGGAGCGTACTGTCCTGGCGGGTTCCATCGGGACCGATCGACACGCCGGTGAGCCGCCGCGTCGGCCCCTGCACCGGGTACTCGTTCCGCCAGCCGTTGGGCCACTGCACGACGAGCATCCCGTCCCGGACGGACCACGTCCCGCCCTGGCGGGTGCGCCCATTGGGGAGCAGGTGGTGAGTGTCCGTGAAACCGCGGCTCGTTCGATAGGACCACGCCCCATGGAGCCAGGAGGGACGAGTGGCGGTCGCGTCGTTCCCTTCGCTGCAGTTGCACTCGCGCTCGATCTCGCGCGCCAGCTGCTGGCGATAGGCGGTGATCCGTTCGTAGAGGGGCCGACTTCGCTCCGCCGCGCTCATCGCGGTGATGAGACGGTCGATCTCGGTGGTCGAGATGCAGCCGCTCGCGGTGGCCGAGGTCCTCGCGAGCCGAAGAGCGCGCACCAGAAAAGCAGGGTCAGCGTCTTCGAGAGCCCCCAGCTCGACGAGCCCGATCTGTACTCCGACGCCGTAGATCGCCGAGGCCACCCCATCCGCGCGTACGGTGCCCGGTAGGGCGAGAATCGCGACGGTGATGACGACGACGAGAGACCTCCAACGGCCCATTCCGGCCCCCTTTCCTCGTGCAGCTTCACGACGAAGCTATCACGGCGACGACGTGCGGAACGCCCGGCTATTCATGCGTCGCTGGGGAAACGATAGAGACGGGGGTGATGCGGTCCGGGGGGAGCAGGCCGGGCGACCGGGATCGCGGGCGCCGGGTGACCCCGCTACGGAACAAAAGGGCAAGACCCGGACGGGGGCCTGTGACAAGCCCGCCTGCGGGCAGGTGCCGCAACGACTTTTGCGACATGTGTCTCGGGCTGGATGACGGGGAGAGGCTGCTGCTGCCCAGCTCGATTCAGCGCCGACGGGGACCCCACGGCGGGACCTGATCCGCGGGTACGGTCGCGGGATCCAGGCCGTGAGGATCTACGACGATCCAGCCATGCGCTCCACGCGCGCCGGCGTGATACGTAGCACCTGCATGACCCAACGGATGTTCCTCACCTTCCTCCTCTGCTGTTGCTTCTCCGGGCTCGCCGCGTGCGCTTCCGACGGGGGCGAAGCCAACGCCGACGGGAGCACGGGCGAATGCGAGGTCACCGAGGGTGAGGGCTGCTACTGGCTCCAGGCCGACGGCGCGTGCTGGATCCCGGCGCCTCCCTCCGACGCGACCACGTTCGAGCGCTGCCGTGACTACGACAGCTGCCAGATGGGCGGCGGCGGAGAGAGCGGCGGTGGCTGCTACAAGTGGTCCGATGGCTCCAACGGGGCGCCGCAGCCCTGGCCCTGACCGCGCGCAGCTCGCTCACCTCCCCGGTTGGGGATCGGTCCCCCCGATCCCTGGCACTTCCGGCATTTTCCCGTGAGGAGGCTCGATCTTTGTGTCGCTCGCCGTGGTCTTCGTCTTCTGCGCGAGGTCTCGCGCGACGCAGTATCCCGGCATGCAAGACAGAGTTGGAAGCTGGCAAACGATGATGCGCGGATGTGGCTGCGGCCTCGCGGTGTGGCTCGCGGCGTGCGGCTCATCGTTCAGCGTCGACGGCGGCGCCGACGCCGCGCAGGACGCTGGCCCCGAAGTCGTGGACGCGGGTCCCGATGCACAGCCGGACGCCGGCCCCCGCGACTCGGGCGTCGGCGACGCCGGCAGGCCGCCGGACCCGCCCGAAGGAGACTACGAATCGTTCGTTCACGTCGATCAGAGACAGCTCTCCAGCGGCGACACACTCACCGATCTCCTGGCGGTCTTCTTCGCCAAGCGGCCCGGCGATGTCGTCATCGAGCGTGAGGCGGTCGGGTCGTGCGAGCTCCTGCGGACCCTCGACCCAGCTCCAGATGGGTTCGAGCTCGTCGAGGACGCCGACATCGGGCCGATCACCCTCCGCGCGGGTGATCGCGTCGCGGAGCTCCGAAAGGGATCGCCGGGGTACTCCCCGTTGCGCCTCGACGAGGCGCTGTGGTCGACGGGGGGAGAGCGGGTGACGGTGGTCTCGGAGGGGCGCGGTGACTTCTCCGCGCTACGTGTCGAGCTGGACGCGCCTTCGCGAGCCGGCCTCGTCACCCCTGCGGTCCCCACGACCGGGAGGCTCGAGGTTCTCGCCGAAGACCTCTCCATCGAGTGGGAAGGCGGGAGCGTCGGCGAGGTCTCGATCCAGTTCATCTACACCAACCGCGCTCGTGATGACGTCGAGTCGATCACGTGTCGGTTCGCAGGTGCGGCGGGCGCGGGCGTCGTACCCGCCGCGGTGTTCCAGCGGATCCTCGCCGACGCTTCGGATCCGAGCGCGGTCACCGTGGCGATGGAGACCGAGCAATCGGTGCGGACGCGAATCGACGGGTGGCCTGCGCCGATCACGGTGAACCTGACCTCCGAGCCGACGTCACGCACCCCGTTCAGCGTGAGCGTTCTACCGGACTGAGGCGCGAGGCGGCCGGCGAGATCGTCCGCGCGTGGGGCAAGGCCTCGGGGACGATCCTATTCATTCGTCAAACTCCGGCCCAGCGGCATGCCCAGTCCCTCTCGCCTCTCGGACGCCAGCTCGCCCGGGCGTGGTACGGGCTCGACCCATCACGCGGTCGCCGGTCACTCGCCGCCGCGCTTCTTCCCGGGCCGACGGAGCCCCAGGGAGCTGAGCAGGCGGCGGTCCTGGATCGCGAGGCGGGCGATGCTGCTCCACTCGATGTACCATCGCCAGAGGTGCTGCTCGGCCGCGTCGCGGGTGCCGGGGGCGGCGACGGAGGTGTCGCGCTCGGGTGGGGCGCCGACCTGGGCGAGCAGATCGCGGGCGTCGGCGATGACCTGGTCGGTCAGGCCGCGGGCGCGGAGGATCGCGCGGGCCGACCCGGCCGCCGCCCACTTCTTCCCCGTACAGTAGAAGTCCGGCTCCCCCGCCAGGCGTCCGCCGCCCGAGCTCCGCGAGCGTCGGGTTCAGCCCGGGCCCACTGAGCCGGCCTCCAGACCAATCTCGCGGCGGTCGGGTTCACCATCGCGTAGGCGATCTGGTGGGCTACCGCCTCCCCGGTGTGCAGCTGCACGATGGTCAGCTGCCCGGGCGCCCAGACCACGCCGACCGCGTATCTGCGGAGCACCTGGATCGCGCACGCCAGATGGGTGTCCAGCGCGTGCATCAACTCGCTGAGGCAAGACCGGCAAGACCCGAGCCGGGGTCGGTGACAAGGCCGGTTCCAATCGAGTCAGGGGCGAGTATCCCCTGCACTGCACGGACCCCGTGCTGATGTGATCGCGCCCCGGCGGCAGGCCGCCCGAGCCCACGCCTGCGACAAGGACAGTTGCCCCAGTGCGCACCGGCGTCTCACATCAGCGCGCGAATCTGCTCGATGAGGAGGGCGAGATTCACGGGTTTGGTGTGGAAGGCGTCACATCCGACCTCTCGAGCGCGCTCCTCGTCCTCGCTCATGGCGTGTGCGGTCACCGCAATGATGCGGGTGTTCTCGAGCGAGGGGTCCTTCCGGATCTCTGCGGTCGCGGTCCAGCCGTCCATGCCGGGCATGGTGAGGTCCATCAAGATGATGTCGGGGCGGTCCCTCGTGGCTGCGTCCACGGCCGCGGCACCGTCGGCCGCGCGGCGGACCGTGAAGCCACGGAGGCGAAGGCGCCTCGCCAGCATCTCCGCGCTGTCGTCGTTGTCCTCGACCAGCAGCACGCGCAGCGACGCCTGCGTCACCGCTTGCCCGCCTTCTCGCCCTGCAGCTCCCTCGCGGACAAGACTCGGTCGACCTGCCGCTTGACCTCGCTGACGAGCTTCTCGCGGTCGTGGATGCTCTTGCGAAGCACGGCTTGCGCCCTCCCGCGAAAGAACGCGACCTCCTCCTCCGTCAGATCCTTCGCCGTGACCACGACGACCGGGATGTCCGCGCCGGCGGGCTCCTCGCGCAGGGCGCCTAGAAACTCGAAGCCGTCCATCTCGGGCATCATCAGGTCCAAGAGGATCACGGACGGCGCGACCTCTGCGAAGCACGAGAGAGCCTCCCGCCCGTTGGAGGCTTCGCTCACCGACCAGCCGTCGCGCCGGAGCGCTCGCGTCATCAGGGCCCGCGTCGCCTCCTCATCCTCGACGATGAGAGCACGCTTCGCGTCCGCGGACACCGCGTGTCGACGAACCGTCTCGAGCAGGCGCTCACGCGCGACCGGCTTGACGAGATAGTCGGCGGCGCCGAGGGCGAACCCGAAGCCGCGCTCGTCCACGATGGAGAGCAGGACGACGGGGATGTGTTGCAGGTCCCGGTCCTGCTTCAGCTCCGACAGCACACTCCAGCCGTCCTTCCGTGGCATCAGCACGTCGAGCGTGATCATGACCGGCGCGACGGCTCGTGCGAGAGGTATCGCTTGCGCGGGGTCGGCCGTCGCGACCACCCGCAAGCCGCTGCCCGACAGGTGACGCGCCATGAGGTCGTGCATCGCCTCGTCGTCGTCGACCACGAGCACGACGGGCTCGCGCGACTCGCTCTGAATGGCCTCGCGCGGTGAGGCCGCGACGCGCTGCGGTTCCGCCGACTCCGGGAGCCAGAAGGAGAATCGACTCCCCTCTCCTTCGCGACTGTGCACCGCGATCTCTCCGCCGAGAAGCTCACAGAACCGCCTCGTCAGAGCCAGCCCGAGCCCCGTCCCACCGAAGCGCCGGGTGGTCGACGCGTCGCCCTGCGCGAAGGGCGTGAAGATCTGAGTGATCACCTCGGGGGTCATACCGATCCCATCGTCGGCGACCTCGAAGACGAGGCGGCCTATCCCGGCCTGGCGCGTGACGTGAAGCGAGACATTCCCGTTGCTCGTGAACTTGAACGCGTTGGACAGGAGGTTGAACAGGATCTGCCGCAGCTTCACGACGTCCGTGTGGAGGTCGCCGACGTCCTCGGAGCAGGTAGCCGTGAACACGTTACCCGATTGCTGCGCGAGAGGGGCGACGGTGTCCGCGATGTCGGCGACCAGCGTCGAGACGCCGACGGTCTCGCGGAACAGCCCCATCTTGCCCGCCTCGACCTTGGACAGGTCGAGCACATCGTTGATGAGGGAGAGGAGGTGTCGCCCCGCCTTCTCGACCTTGCCCACGTCGGCCCGGAGCTGAGCGTCGAGCGCGTCGTTGTCCTCCAGGATCATCTCGCTGTAGCCGATGATGGCGTTGAGCGGAGTGCGGAGCTCGTGGCTCATGTTCGCGAGGAAGGCGGACTTGGCTCGGTTCGCCGCCACCGCTTCGTCCCGCGCCTTCGCGAGCTGCTCGGTCCGGGCCTCCACGAGCTCATGCAGGCGCTCGCCGACGTCCGTGAGCCTGCGGTTCGACTCGTAGAGCTCCCTCGTCTTCTCCTCGGCGATTCGCTCGGCCTCTTTGCGTGCGGCTCGCTCCCGGGCCGCGCGACGCCTCAGCCGCTCCAGCTCGTCTGCGGGCGAGCTCATGACGGAGCGTCGGCGCGCCGCCGCTCGAGTCGGAACCGCACCTCGACACCGCGACCGCCCGACAGGTCCTCGCGGCTGACCTCGACCTGCTCGTCGAAATGAGTGATGCAGCCCGCGATCAGGCCCGCAGCGAGGTCCGATAGCGCCCGGCTGGAGCGATACACCATCTCCAGCCGGTCGGGGCTCTCTCGTCGGATGTCGAAGCGTGGCAGCTCCGCGTCGGGGTAGAGCTTCTGGACCTCGGTGTGAATGACCTCTTCGAGGGACTCGAGGAAGTCGAGCGCGTTGTGCCTGTCCTCGAAGAAGACGGGATAGAGAGCGTAGAAGCGGGCGAAGAGGTGAACCCCGAACGAATGGAGCAGAGCAGGAGCCGGCACCCCGGACTCCTTGGAGAGCGCGCCCAGCAGAGCGCCCATCTCTCGGGCGTCATAGGTGCCGATCGAGGTGTAGGCCCCACCCGATGCGAGCTCGGACTCGTCGATGATCTTCTCGGCCGTCTCGAGCGAAAAGCGGTCCTCGACCATCTCGAGGAACTCCGTGAACACGATGCCCTTCATCCTGCTTCTCCCAGCGTCTCGGCGAGGGTATCCGACGGCAAGTGAAACCAGAAGGTGCAACCGGCTCGACCCTTGTTGTTGTGAGCTCCGATCACGCCGCCGTGCCGCTCTACGATGCGCCGCGCGATGAAGAGCCCGAGCCCCGACGAGCTCTCCCCGCCTGTGGGCCGGGCGCGGAGGCGGCGGTACTTCTGAAAGAGGAGCTCCTCCTCGTCGACGCCGATCCCGCGCCCCGTATCGATGACTTCGACCCGGACAGCGCATGCAACGCCGCGAGTCTTGACGGTCACTTCATCACCACTGCGACCGAACTTGATCGCGTTCCCGATCAAGTTCTCGAGGACCTGACCGATGCGCGACGCGTCGAGGCCCACCGTCTCGATCGACGGATCGAGAGCTGTGCCGAGGGTGATGGACTTCTTCTCGGCGAGCGGTCTCTGGTTCGCTACGACTCGAGCCACGAGCTCGTTGAGCTGGGTGGGGGCCGCGCAGACCGGAAGGTCGCCATGCTGTAGTGCGTCCAGGTCGAGAAAGTCATCGATGATCCGCTGCATGTCGCCGCAGCCGCGGTGCAGCTTGCCGAGGACACGCATGTCGTATTCCCCAAGCGGCCCCTCGAGGGCCGACTCCCGCAAGTGCTGTATCCCCATCGATAGAACCGACAGGGGGTTCTTCAGGTCATGGCTCGCGATGCGCAGGAACTCGTCCTTGAGCTGAGAGAGGTAGCGGAGCTTCAGGTGGGCCGCGGTCCTCGCGATCAGCACGGGGAAGTCGATCGGCTTCGCGACGTGGTCATTGGCCCCCAGCTCCAGGCTCCGACACACGTCCGAGGACTCTCCTCGCGCCGTCACCATGATGATGGGCAGGTCGGCGGCCGAGTATCGCTGACGGAGCTGGGCCAACACTTCGAGCCCGCTCACCCCCGGCATCATCACATCCAGCAGGACGAGCTGGAACCTCTCCGGCCGCGCCATCTCGAGCGCGCGCTCACCGTCGGAGGCGCACCGCACGCGAGCGCCGAACCTTTCCAGGCGCCTCTGGAGCAGGTCGCGGTTGTTCTCGTTGTCGTCCACAACGAGCAGGGACGCCCCGTCGAGCACCTCCGCCCCTGCGCCGGGACCCTCCCGAACGATCGGACGTCCGTCGAGCGTCTCGGTAACCGGACTACCCGCGAATGAGGAGTCCTCCGTATCGGACGTCACATCTCTCGCCATTCGTGCCCCGCTCCACCACTCACTTCCCACGTATGCCAGCCACCAATGGATCGCAAGGGAGGGAGAGAGACCTGCAAAAGAGGGGGGAGTCCGAAAGGGGCCAAGACCCGGAAAGGGGCCAAAGACCCGAAGGGGCCAAAGACCCGAGCTGGCGTGAGACCAAAGACCCGAACCGGGGCCCGAGCTGGCGTGAGACCAAAAACCCGAACCGGGTCATGTGACAACGAAGGTTGTGGCAACGGTATCCGCGCGCGACCAAAGACCAGAGAGAGACCCAAACCGGGGCCGGGGACGAGGACGCCGACATCGGGCCGATCACCCTCCGCGCGGGTGATCGCGCCGCGGAGCTCCGAAAGGGATCGCCGGGGTACTCCCCGTTGCGCCTCGACGAGGCGCTCTGGTCGACGGGGGGAGAGCGGGTGACGGTGGTCTCGGAGGGGCGCGGTGACTTCTCCGCGCTACGTGTCGAGCTGGACGCGCCTTCGCCAGCCGGCCTCGTCACCCCTGCGGTCCCCACGACCGGGAGGCTCGAGGTTCGCGCCGAAGACCTCTCCATCGAGTGGGAAGGCGGGAGCGTCGGCGAGGTCTCGATCAAGTTCATCTACACCAACCGCGCTCGTGATGATGTCGAGTCGATCACGTGTCGGTACGCAGGTGCGGCGGGCGCGGGCGTCGTACCCGCCGCGGTGTTCCAGCGGATCCTCGCCGACGCTTCGGATCCGAGCGCCGTCACCGTGGCGATGGAGACCGTGCAATCGGTGCGGACGCGAATCGACGGGTGGCCTGCGCCGATCACGGTGAACCTGACCTCCGAGCCGACGTCACGCACCCCGTTCGGCGTGAGCGTTCTACCGGACTGAGGCGCGAGGCGGCCGGGGCAAGGCCGAGCCTCGGGGACGATCCTATTCGTTCGTCAAACTCCGGCCCAGCGGCATGGCCAGTCCCTCTCGCCTCTCGGACGCCAGCTCGCCCGGGCGTGGTACGGGCTCGACCCATCACGCCGTCGCCGCTCACTCGCCGCCGCCGCGCTTCTTCCCGGGCCGACGGAGGCCCAGGGAGCTGAGCAGGCGGCGGTCCTGGATCGCGAGGCGGGCGATGCTGCTCCACTCGATGTACCATCGCCAGAGGTGCTGCTCGGCTGCGTCGCGGGTGCCGGGGGCGGCGACGGAGGTGTCGCGCTCGGGTGGGGCGCCGACCTGGGCGAGCAGATCGCGGGCGTCGGCGATGACCTGGTCGGTCAGGCCGCGGGCGCGGAGGATCGCGCGGGCGCGGTGGCCCTCT